>QHMS01000245.1 GCA_003217895.1 Verrucomicrobiota bacterium | reverse complement strand
TATTCGTCATGCGTGAGAGAAAAAGCCTCCAGACAGGCCGAGATGGTCGCGTAGGCTTCAATTGGCTGTTGATCGAAGCGCGCGCGTTCGCCGTCCCGCTTCCAAAAACCGTTGGACCCAATCGGCGCGAAATGTCCGGCCTTCGCTCTTTGCATTTCCACCAGCCAGCGGAGCGACTGCAAACCTGCCTGGAATACTTCGCCACGCGAAGTCCAATGACCACTTAGGATCATCGCATGCGAAAGCTTTGCGTTGTCGTAGGTAGCGACGGGCTCAAACCATTGCCATTCCTTGGAACTGTTAGCTTGAAACAACTCGAGCAGCCGCGTGGTGAGCAGGTCACGTAGCTGATTCACTATCCGGTCGCCGGAAAAGCTGCGCAGGTATTCCTGCATGGCGAGCAGGACGAAGGCCCAGGCGCGCGGAGAAGTGAACTGCTCTACGACCAGCAAACCCCGTTGAAACAAGAGCGCGCAAAGATTGCGATGGCCATCATTTCTTGATCGGCCAAGCGCCATTCCCACAGCCCAAAGCGCTCGGGCGTGACTGTCTTCCGAACCGACCGCTTCCAACCATTCCCGGTTATGACCCATAAAATTCCGAAAGCGCTTCTTTTCCTGATCGAATGCATCCCATAAGTGCGAATGATAAGTGCTGGCCAGGCGTTCAACGTCCCGTTGCGCGACGCGACTGGTCATCTCCGGAAGCAGCAGAGTTAGGATAAACGCGCG
>QHMS01000261.1 GCA_003217895.1 Verrucomicrobiota bacterium | reverse complement strand
CGCCAGCACGCGCCCCGTGCCATCCGCCCGGGGTATCAGCTGATGACTAATAACTCCCCGCAAGGATTCACTCACCATTACTCGAACTTGTTCCTGTTGCTCGGTCGGAAAGACATCGAGCAATCGATCCAGCGTCCGTGAGGCATTGCTCGTGTGCAGCGTTGCCAGAACAAGATGACCAGTCTCGGACGCGGTGATGGCGAGGGAAATCGTCTCCAGATCGCGCATTTCTCCAACCATGATCACATCTGGATCCTCCCGCAGCGAAGCGCGCAGCGCAGTAGCGAAAGATTCGGTGTGGGTGAACACTTCCCGTTGGGTAACGTGACAGTTTTTCGATTTCAGAACGTATTCGATCGGGTCCTCGAGTGTAATGATGTGATCGTGCCGTTCCATGTTTATTTGCTCGACCATCGCCGCCAGGGTAGTCGATTTGCCAGTTCCTACCGAACCAGTTGCCAGGATCAGTCCGTTCTGATAACGGGTGAGAACCTTGAGATGCTCTGGCAACTCCAGCTCATCCATGGTTCGGACCTTGGCGTTGATCACGCGAAAGACAATTTCGATCCCAAGCCGTTGCCGAACCACGCTGGTGCGGTAGCGGGCGAACTCGTTTGCGTACGCAAAATCCGAATCGCCGCGCGTATTGAGTTCATTTTTATAGACGTCGGGCACAAAGGCTTCGGCCAGTGCCGCGGTGTGCTCGGGTGCGAGCCGCGGCGCGTCCGGCCAGATTGGTTCCAAGCGTCCATGCAAACGCCATCTCGGCCGCGCGTTCGCGGCTAGATGGACGTCGGACGCGCCGGCTTTTTGGCCGATCTCCAGATAGTCATCCACGCGTGGCAGCGGATGCGACGTAACCGGAGGAACTGAAATCTTTGGGGCCATTGCGAACTGCCGGAATGATTACCCGGCCGGCCGAGCGCGTAAATGTTAAAACGAGCGGACCCCAATGCAACCAATTAGACGCTATCTGACATGTCATTCTGATCCCGCAGTCGCGGGAGAAGAATTCCGGATTAAATTTGGATCCTTCCACCAAGGGAAAATAGACAGAGACGTTTCCAGCCTTCGCATGAAGCTACGGCCCGGCAGGCGCTTCGCTCAATTCGCCACCGGACGAATCCGCCGTGGCGGACATGAAGCGCCATTTGGGACATGGGATTATGTTTTTCGGCGCGATTGCCCTCCAAGATCGGTGAGCCGATTTTTTACGAACTCGACAATCACCGGCCGCGCCAGGTTGGCTGCGATTTTGAGCATGCCCAGGGCAAAGCCGGTTTCGACCAGCTTCTTCTTTGATTTTCGGCTGTTCTTAGCATCGACATAAATCTTTTTCTTTCGCATCGGCGCCAATGCGATAAGCGCGCCGACAGCAGCTGCGGCTGTAAGCCAGGAAACGGTTTGTTGCCGAAACGATCTGCGCAATTTCCCAGGGAAATCCAATTCATAGTGCAGGCCGCGCACATCGCGCGCCAGGCGTTCGCGGGATTGCGCGATTTCCGCCGTCAGCTCGTCGATTGATTTGTTGAATCCAGATTTTTCAGCCATTCGCGATCCTTCCTTAATTCAGCCAGTGTGGTACGAAAAAGCGGCTTCGTGATGCGGCTGCGCGCGACCAAAAGCAATATCAGCGCAAGAATGAAATGCACTGCGGCGGCGGCCAGTGCTATCCATGGCCACGAGATCCCAGCCAGGTGCGCCAGCCCCACGATCACGCCGGTGATAAAGAAAACGTAACCCATCGCGCAGAGCAGCAGCGCAAAAATCAGGCAACCAGCCAGTATGAGCAGCTGCACCGCAGCCGCTTTCGATTCCTGGGCAACAAGAGCAAAGCGGCTCTCAAAAAACTCCGCAAGCGCGGTTAAAAGCGCCAGCAGGTTCTCGAGCAAACCGGCATGTCCCGCGGGATTGCGGGACCGAGGCCTCTCGCTAATCATCTCCGAAGCGGTTCGGAGTTAGCGCCGGAAGATCAGACCCAACACAAATCCGATTCCGAGCGCGGTGAAAATCGCCTTCGTTGGGTTTTCACGGACGTATTGCTCTGCGTCTTCCTGGAACGTCCGGGCGCGGTCCGTGGCATCGCCCCATGCTTGTTCCGCTTTGCCGCGCGCCTCGCCCCAGGCCTGCTCTGCCTTGCCGCGGTACTCTTCCGCGAAAGCGCCCGCGGCGGACTTCAAGTCTTCTGCTGCTTTGCGCGCGTGTTCCTTGCTGCTTTGTAATTTATCCTGCCCTTCCTTGGTGGCGGATGGTTTCTGTTCTGCTTTGTTTTCTTCTGCCATTGGTAATCTCCAGTTGATTTTGCCCTAACTATCCGCGTGCTTTGCTGAATCAGCAAACACCGAGTTATCGCATCACGGACGCATTTCGCGTCTATTGTTCGCGAAAAATGATGCGGGCTTTTGTCAAATCGTACGGCGAAAGCTCCGCTGAAACTTTGTCTCCAGGAACAATGCGGATGAAATGCTTCCGCATTTTTCCAGAGATATGCGCAAGCACATTGCGCGGTCCGGGAAGATCGACGCGGAACATCGTGCCCGGCAACACTTGCGTTACGGTGCCTTCGGTGACGATTGGTCCTTCCTTCGCCATCGCGGGCGCACTATACGCGGGAACGCGCAGCTCTCAAGGTTGCCGCAACTGATCTAGTGAGACCGTGGGCAAATATTCCTGAAGTTGTTCTCGTTTCCACCACGCCCCGGTGTCGCGGCGTTCGCGCAATGTCGTAAAACGATAGCGATAAAATATCGCGCGAATGTAGCGCGGCGGTTCGTGAGGGAATGGATTCGTCGCGAGCAATCGGCTCACATCTTGCGAGCCTTCCAGCAGCCTGACAATCAGCCTGACAAACCACTGGTTTTCCCGATAGGTTCCGAGCGCTGCGAACCACATCTGCCAATCAAGTCTTGGTTGATGAGGTGCGCACCAGCCTTGCGCACGCATCACGTCGCCGGGTTTCCATTTGAATTCGTAGGGTAGCCAATCAATTCCGTCGGCGCTGCCTTCGATCACTATCTCGTCGCGATCCTTGGTCATCACGCGAAAGAGACCGTAGCCGTTGATGAGTCGAAAGGGCTGCAAACGGCTGTAAATTGCCACGAGCGGTCGCGGCCAATCTGCGTCGGGCTTGAACGCAGTGAAAATGAACCACCCATTAACGGGTAGCGTGACGATAAGAACAGCGGTGGCCGCGTAGCTGCACAATTGATCCTGTAGCCGTTTCGCTGTGCGAAATGTGGTGCTGACGTTTTTGGCGCGTTCGTGAGGAGCTGCCCACCAGGCAGCGGCTACAGAATCATCAATAAGCAATAAGCACAGCGCTATCGTCAGCAGATTGAAAAAGCAATAATTGCCAGTGAACGCAATTACCAACTGGAGAAAAATCATTAATCCGGCGGCAATGAGCCGCGGCCGGCGCGGCGCCCAGATAAAGAACGGGACGATGATTTCTACGAAGAGACAAAACGCGACAGAAAAATGCTTGAACCATTCCGGACTTTTATCTGCCCACCAGCCAAACACCGTAGGCAGTGGTTGAGACCAATAGTGGTAATCGAGTGCAGTCAGGTTCCACCAGCAATCATCGCCGCTGGTCAGCTTCACCACGCCCGACATCAGCATCAATTTAAACAAAAGAACCTTGAGTAGAAACAAACCCGCGCGTGAAACCGGCGAAGCTGTAGCCGATGTCGCGGATCCCAGCCACCACATCAGCTCCCTTGGCCATAGCCGCCACGGCGCGAGAAAAATCGACAGGAAACCAGTTTCCAGCAGCAAGATGTCCCATTGAAAGCTGAGAAAAGTTTGTCCAGCGATCGTGAGCGAGAGATAGAAAATGAATAGGACGACCAGCGATAGCACAGGCGCAATCCCCAAAATCAAAAGCAACGACAAAACAACGCCGCCGCCGCAAAGAAAATGGAGAAAGCCGTTACTCGAATCGACCCAACAAAGCGTGGGCAGCAGCGAATAAGCCGTGGACCCGAATCGTTCGTAAACCGCCGGCAAGAATTGGTTGAGAGGCGAAACTCCGTTACTCCCGACAAGGCCGTCCACCTGTATCCAAAGCGATACGAAGGCGACTAAATAAGTGAGTCCAAGCGTGCGAAGAAACCAGCGTCGAGCCCAGAAGTACGTTGGCGGCCGCACGTTTTTTCCCCAGAGCAAGCGAGTAAAAGTGGAGCCGAGCCCGCGATGACGAGCGATGACCTTGTAAGCGATTTCGGAAATGGCCGCGAATCCCGGAAGGTGATCGTAGCTCCATGCCAGCCATCTTCTCGAAGATCGATATCGCAATGAGCGATAGATGGCTTCCGCGGCAAAGAAAGTTTCGCCGTCCGGCTCGATCAAAACCATCGCGCGCTTGAATTGTTCGACCGAGATGTCGGGAAACTGATGCGCTGCCTCCTGATAAGTCGCATAATCGACTTTACGGGCCGTGATTTCTCGCCAACGCTCGATCCACAACCGGCAGAAATCGCATTCACCATCCCAGATCAGGAGCGGTCTGGTTGGGGGATTAGCGACGCGGAGGTGCGACCTGTTAGGCATTAATGCCAACCTTCAACGCCCAACGCTCAACGTCCAATTCTGAACTTTGCGTTCGACGTTGAGCGTTCGGTGTTTTCTTTATCTACAAACTCCGCCCACACCGGCGCGTGATCGGAAGGCTCTTTACCCTTGCGCATCTCGCGATCAATCCCGGACGCAATGCATTTTGCTGCCAGCTTTTCGCTCGCCAGAACTGCGTCAATGCGCAGGCCGCGATTTTTTTCGAACGCGCGCATTTGATAATCCCACCAACTGAAGAGTTCGCCTTCCTTGTGATGGAGCCGCAGCGTGTCGCGCAGGCCGATTTTGCATAATTCTTGAAAGGCCGCGCGTTCGCCCTCCGAAGCCATGATGGCACCGCGCCACAGATTTGGATCGTAAACATCGATGTCTTCCGGAGCGACGTTGAAATCCCCGCAAACGGCCAAATCGGAGGATTTTTCTTTTGCAATGCAATCACGAAGCCGTCGGTACCATTCGAGTTTATATTGATAAGCAGGCGATCCGACTGCCTGACCATTCGGCGCGTAAATCGAGAACACGCGCACGTCACCGATGGTCGCGGAGATCACGCGCGCCTGCGCATCGGTCACTTGATCGCAAAGCGACGCGCGAACATCAAGCAGCTCGCTCTTCGCGAGAATCGCTACGCCGTTATACGATTTCTCCCCGTGACAAGCCGAGCGATAACCAGCCGCTTGCAGTGCCAGCGCCGGAAACTGTTCGTCCGGGCATTTGGTTTCTTGCAAGCAGACAACGTCCGGCTGCGTCGCCTCCAGCCATGCAAACAACCGATCCTGTCGTTTGCGCAGCGAGTTGATGTTCCATGAGACGATGCGCATTGCGGGAGCGTGATCAGTGAACTGTGATCAGTGAACAGTATGAACCATGGCGGCGAGTCAGCATCCGATCACCGATCACCTATCACAAGTCTAACTCCGCTCCCGGTTCCGGTACAATCACCTCTGAGTCGGGAAGCTCGGCTGACAATGTCGCCCGCATCCACTCCACTGCCGACGGATCGCCATGCACAAGAACAATTTTCCGGGGCGATACGTTTTTGGCGTACTCGACCAACGTCTCCCGCGTGGCGTGTGCGCTGAACTGGAACTGTTCAATGTTGCAGCGGATCCGTTGGGGCGGTTTGTCAGGATCAAGTGCGACCTCGCCGTCCGGGCTTGCGTCACGAAGCAGGCCGGCAGGCGATTCGGGACTGGCGTAACCGACAAAAAAAATCGAATGCTGCGGGTTATCGATTAGTCGGCGGGCAAAAACATTGGAGAGCGTTTTTGGGATCATCATCCCGCTGGAAAGAACGTAAACGCGTCTCGCGCGCAGGGGCGCATCGCGCACTGTTTCATCATTCAAAATGAACGGCGCAACGTCCCTCATGAGTTGCAGCCGCGGCAGTTGCCGACGCGTCATACGCGCGCGGCGATCATAGATGTCTGTGAACTTCGAACTAAGACCACCGATATAAATTGGAAAGTCTTCCAAAAGTTTTCGGGATTGACGTCGGAACTTGTACAGCATCGCCAGGATCTCTTGCGTTTTGCCCAGCGCGAAAACCGGGATGAGGACGCACGCGCCGCGCTCGAAAGCATCCTCGAGTGCCTCTGCAAGCCGTCGCTCTTCGCCGGCCCGTGTCCAGCCCCCGGGCTTGGCGTGATCGCCTCGCGTACATTCCATGATCAGAACATCGATCTTTTCTCGAGGAAAAATCGCCGCTTCCATGATCGTTTGATCGTCGAAATTGACGTCGCCGGTGTAAAAAATGGTTTGGTTTTCCGCGCGGAGCAAAATTCCTGTCGAGCCGAGCACGTGCCCTGCATCGAAAAACTCGAACGTCAGCGCATCTTTTTCACGCTGGGGCGCGCGTTCGCCAGCGACGGAAATGCGCTGGCGTACTGGACACCAACGCCAGCGTTCCGACACCCTGTCGGTTTCCCGATGTGTGAAAAGCGGATACGACCCTTCTCCGATTTCCTCGCGCTGCCGGGTCATCACATTGACCGAGTTGTGCAAAAGCACACTGCCAATATCAGCCGTGGCCTCCGTCATGAAAACACGCGCGCCTGGAAAGCGCCGCATCACCACCGGCAACGTGCCGATATGATCTTGATGAGCGTGTGAGATCAGGATCGCGTCGATATCTCGTCCGGCGATTGCCTTCAAATGAGGCAGCGCATCCTCCCCGGTGTTCTTTGGATGCATGCCACAATCGAGCAGCAGCCGGTGCCTGCCAATCTCAAGATAGTACGAGTTCGCGCCGATCTCCGTGCGGCGAGTGAGATTAATAAATTTCAATTTCTACTCTTGCTCGTGCTCTTGCTCTTGCTCTCCGAGGCACGAATACGTGCCCGGCTCTTCACCAATTCTTAAACGCAGGCTGCTAATCAGTCCCATCAACATTGAGACGATCTCCAGAAGCTGTTCTTTCCCGGGCCGCACCGCTGCCTCGTCTGATAATTTCTTAGCGACCAGGACGTCCAGACACGCTGCGCATTCCAGCGCCGAACCGCGAGCAAAATCGAGAAACCGGCAACGATCGCGGATCGCGAACTTGCCGTTTTCCTCTGTAATGTTAAGCGGGACGCTCGTGGACGCGCGATCAAGCTGGTCTTTAACCGCCGCTTTCGAATTGAGCTTCGCGAGCAGCTCGGTGGTCCAGGTTATGAATTCGAGTGAAGCCTGATAAACGTTCAGCTTTTCGTGATCGAATCGCGGTTTCATCTTGGCAGAATGAGCAGGAGCAAGAGTAAGAGCAAGAGTAAGAGATGCTGTAGCGGCGGTCTGCTTGCCACGCCGAAGCTTTGCGAAGACGGGTGACCGCCGACTCCCCGAGAGCGCCGCTAAAGCAGCTCTTTAAAAATCCGCAGCCAGTTATCGCGCAGAATTTTTCTGATCTGGTCGTCGCTGAATCCGCGTTCGATGAGTTTGCGGGTCAAATTTCGCGCGTGCGAATGATTCGTTAGGTCAGGAATGAAATGCGGCTTGGTTAACTTTGTGGCGAGGTCGGCTCGCACGCTCTCGGACATTTGTTGAAAAAGATACTCGCAAAAATCAAAACCGATCCCGACGCCGTCGATTCCGATCAGGCCTATCACGTGCTCGATGTGATCGACATACCGATCCAACGTGCTCGTTTTGGCATCCCGACTAACTAAGATCGCGTTTACGCCGACAACACCACCGCGTTGGCCGACGATCTTGATTTGATCGTCGCTGACGTTGCGCTCGATGTCGCAAAATTTTCGCGCATTCGTGTGCGACACGATGAACGGTTTGCTCGTGAGATTGATGATGTCCTCGAATCCCCTTGGATTGATGTGAGCAAGATCGATGAGGATACCGAGCCGCTCGCATTCGCGCACGACGTCGCGGCCAAAATTCGTTAGACCATCGCGGGGCGAGCCGCTTGGCTTGAAAATCCCGCCGCTACCCGCGGCGTTGCGACGCGCATGCGTCAACCCAACCGATCGCAAGCCGAGCTCGTAAAACGTGCGGAGCAAATTTAAATCCTCTCCTAACGGCTCAACGCCTTCCATGGTGATGACCAGCGCAATCTTGTTCGCGGCGCGAGCTTGCTCGATCTCGGCAAATGTTTTGCAAACCGCGAACCGATTCGTCTGCTCCATCTCGGCATAAAGTCGTGCGACCTGATCCAGCGCGACACGCAAACCCATTTCCGGTAGATAACGGTCCTCGACGTAAATTGCCACGCCGAGCACGCCGATATCGCCGGCTTCAAATTCCGGCAAAAAGTGCGAGACGAGCACGCCTGGTCGATCCCGCTTTTCGTACAAATCGATCAGCAGATCGAAGTGAAAATCGACAAGCCCGCCGGCGTGAAGCAGGTCGATTCGTTCTTCGATGGATTCTTCGGTAGCGGTCATTTTATTCGCGTATTGGTCCTGCGGTTGTCATGTCGAGCGGAGTCGAGATATCTCTCATTCGTCTTCTGTACGGTCGTAGAAGGGGACTGCGAGAGATTCCTCGACTTCGCTCGGAATGACAAATAGCAAGGAGACTGCTATTTGCTCAGCTCGAGCATGCGCAGAATTGGGATCTCGGCGCGTTTGCGAACTGACTCTGGCAAAGTGATTTCCGGTTCCATGTTCAACAGCGCGTCGTACGCTTTTTCCAGCGTGTTCATCTTCATGAACCGGCATTCGCCGCAAAAGCAATTGTCCGTTGGACCGGGAATGAAGGTTTTGCCGGGGATTTCTTTGCTCAGCCGGTGCAACAGACCAGCTTCGGTCACGACAATGATCTCCCGTGCGGGCGAGTCCTTGCAAAAGGTCACCATCTTTTCGGTGGAGCAAACTTCATCGGAAAGCATGCGCACTGCGTAGGTGCATTCCGGATGCGCAACCACAGGCGCATCCGGATATTGTTCGCGGATTTTGTTTATGCTGCGCGCGGTGAACTCGACATGCACATAACAGGTGCCCTGCCACAAATCCATTTTGCGTCCGGTGCGTTCCATCACCCATGCGCCGAGGTTTTGGTCTGGAACAAAGAGAATGTTTCGGTCTGCCGGGGCTGCGCGCACGATCTTGTCGGCGTTACCGCTGGTGCAGATCACATCAGCCAGCGCTTTCACGCCTGCGCTGCAGTTGATATAAGCGATTACGTAATAGTTTTTGTCCGCGTGCTGTCTCAGAAATTCCGCCAACTTGTCCGGCGGGCACGATTCTGAAAGCGAACAGCCAGCCTCGAGATCCGGCAAAATCACGCGCTTGGTCGGATTGATGATCTTGGCTGTTTCAGCCATGAAATGAACGCCGCAAAACAAGATCACGTCGGCGTCTGTTTTCGCTGCCTGGTAACTAAGGCCTAACGAGTCGCCGACGAAGTCGGCGACATCCTGCAATTCGGGAACCTGATAGTTATGCGCGAGAATGACTGCGTTTCGCTCGCACTTGAGCTCCAGCAGCTCTTCTGCAAGATCAAGGCTTGTGCGTCGCAAACTGCCGAAATGAATGCCGGCACTTACCATCGGCTAATATGGCAGTTTCCAGCGTTTTTACAACGCCTGTAGCCGTCGCCTTGTGGGCGATGCGCGCACGTCTCGCATAGCGAGACGGCTACAGGGCTTGACGCATCGCTTCAATCGGAGCTTCTCGGTTGAACCAGATGGAAAATGAGAGCGCGCCTTGGTACAGCAACATGGACAAACCGTTCGCGCCGCGCGCGCCGGCCTCTTCTGCCGCACGAAGCAGCGCCGTCTTCGATGGTTCGTAAACGCAATCGAAGACGATGTGATGCGGCGCAATCAATCGCGCCGGGATTGGCGTGGGGTTGCTCGGGTTCATTCCAAGCGGCGTGGCATTTACTATGAGATCGATGTCGGCAAGTTGCGTCCGCATTGCGGATTCGTCCCACGCCACCGCTTCAATCCGCGCGCTCGGGCCTAACACCCGGGGTCCAGAAAAAAGCGGCCGCAATTGCTCTGTGAGTGCGTTCGCCTTTTCCAGGGTCCGATTCACCAGAACCAGACGCTCACAATTTTCCAGCCCGCATTGCCAGGCAATGGCACGGCCCGTCCCGCCGCCGGCGCCAATGATCATGACGCGCAGATCGCGCAGATCGATCGAGAATTCAGTTCGAATTGCTCGCAGAAATCCTTCACCGTCCGTGTTTGACGCGATCAGTTTTTCATCGCGGACGCGAATCGTGTTTACTGCGCCGGCGCGAGTTGCGGATTCGTCCGCCTCATCAATTTGTGTGGAGGCCGCGATCTTGTGCGGGACGGTAAGATTAATTCCAACGAAGTCGAGCTTGCGCAAAAACAGTAGCGCTGATCGCAGTTCGTTCGCGCGAATATGGAAGCGCGCGTATTGGGCCTTGATCTCGCAGGCGCGCAGCGCGGCATTTTGCATCTGAGGCGAGAGCGAATACGCAACCGGATCGCCGAACACGCCGAGCCGAATGGGCGGGTCAATATCGCTTGCGACCTCAGACCACTTCTCGAGATCGGCTAATGTGTAACGCTCGGTTGTTTGCATGTTCTTCATGTCATCCCGAACGGAGTGAGCGACCTTACAAAGGCAGACTGAACATTCCCGGTTGCTAGTGTGATCCAATCTGCGTAGGCGAGGTGCTTCGCTTCGCTCAGCATGACACAATTGGATGGTAGCCTAGCGCGTCGAGGTCCGCAGCGAAAGTTGTCGATCCGCGCGTTCACCGATAGCTTTGCAGGTTGCAATGACGGCTGAAACTCCCACACCCTCGGACTTTATTCGCGACATTGTCGCGGAGGATGTTCGTACCGGAAAATACGAACAAAGCCGCACCCGTTTTCCCCCCGAGCCGAACGGCTACCTCCACATCGGTCACGCGAAATCGATTTGTCTCAATTTCGGGATCGCGCGCGAGTTTGGCGGGATTTGTAACATCCGCATGGACGACACCAACCCGACCAAGGAGGAGGCAGAATACGTCCAGTCAATCATGACCGATGTACATTGGTTGATCGATAGCTGGGCGGATAAACAGGTCGGCGGCGCGCCGTTGTATGCATCGGATTATTTCGACCGGTTCTACGAATACGCAGTGGATCTCATCCGCAAAGGCAAAGCGTACGTTGATGACACGTCTCGCGAAGACACGGACGAATATCGCCGTCTGGGAAAGGCCAGCAGCTTTCGCGAGCGGTCGGTTGATGAAAGTCTCAATCTGTTTGCGCGAATGAAAACCGGCGAGTTTCCCGATGGCACGCGCACGTTGCGCGCGAAAATCGATATGAACGCAGCCAACGTCTGGCTGCGCGATCCCGTTCTCTATCGCATCCGGCACGCATCGCATCATCGCACCGGGGACAAATGGTGCATTTACCCGATGTACGATTGGGCGCATACGCTCAGCGATTACATCGAAGGAATTACGCACTCGATTTGCACGCTGGAATTTGAAGTCCACCGGCCGCTTTACGATTGGATTCTCGAAGCGCTCGAATTGCCGAAGCCGCGCCCCCGTCAATATGAATTTGCGCGGCTCAATCTCACCTACTCGGTGATCAGCAAGCGCAAATTGATTCAGCTCGTGAACGAGAAACTGGTGAACGGGTGGGACGATCCGCGAATGGTCACGATTTCCGGCTTGCGCCGGCGGGGTGTGACACCAGGCGGGCTGCGCACGTTCGCCTACAACATCGGCATCACGAAGTATCCGAGCGTGACCGACATGGCACTGCTCGAGCACACCATGCGCGACGAATTCAACCGCACCGCGACGCGCCGGCTTGTCGTGCTGCGGCCGATCAAAGTCGTGCTCACTAATTATCCCGAAGGAAAAACCGAAGAGCTCGATGCGATTAACAACCCCGAGGATCCAAATGCCGGAACGCGCAAGATTCCGTTTGGTCGCGAGTTTTACATCGAGCGCGAGGATTTCATGGAAACGCCGCCACCGAAATTCTTTCGATTACGACCGGGCGGCGAAGTGCGGCTGAAATATGCATACATCATCAAGTGCGATGAAGTGGTGAAAGATGAGGGCGGCAACGTGATCGAGCTGCGCTGCACAGTCGATCTCGATAGCAAATCAGGCGGGCCAACCGCGGGTCGCAAAGTGAAAGGGACCATTCACTGGGTAAGCGCGGCGCATTCAATTGACGCCGAAATCCGATTGTATGATCGGCTCTTTACTGTTCCCGAGCCCGACGCGAGTGGTGATTTCAAATCATTCATCAATCCCGATTCGTTGGAAGTGGTGAACGCGAAATGCGAACCCGCGTTGGCGGATGCCCGGCTCGAAGAGCGTTATCAATTCGAGCGGCACGGCTATTTCGCGCTGGATCTCGATTCCACATCTGAAAAACAAGTCTGGAACCGCACGGTCACGTTGAGAGACACGTGGGCGAAGGAAGCCAAGAAATAAGTCGCTTGTCATCCTAAGTCGCGCAGACGACGAAGGATCTCTCGCTTCGTGATAAATCACACAACCAGCTAGCGTGATCTTGCAGGTTTGTGAGAGGTCCCTCTCCCGCGACTGCGGGATCGGGATGACAACGCGTTAGAATCTCGCCAGCGCCCGATCGATGCGAGCCAGCACTTTTTCTTTTTCGAGAACTTGCAGCAGATGATAAAGGCTCGGTCCCACATTACTGCCCGTTAATGCCAGACGAGTCGGATGAACGATAGCCCCGACTTTGACGCCAAGTTTTGCCGCCGTCATTTTTAGTGTCGCTTCGATGTTCTCAACCTCGAATTTCTCAAGCGCGTTCAAGGCCTCGCGAACCGCTTCGAGTCGCGGCTTGTTTTCTGAGCTGAAATGTTTTACTACGCCTTGCGGATCGTAATCAAAATCATTGGTGAAATAAAATCCGCAATAGGCCGGTAGCTCATCGAACGTGTTGATCTTGCCTTTGCAGGTCTCGAGGGCAGCGCGGACATATTCCTCCGGAAATTTGTCGAGCTGCACGCCGCTCGATTTCAATCTCGCCGCAGCAAGATCGTAGAACTCGGAGTCACTGAGCTCGCGTGCGTACTCGCCATTCAGCCAATGCAATTTATCGGGATCGAATGTGGCCGAACTGCGCCCGATGTTTTCCAGATCGAAGATCCGGATGACCTCGTCGATGTCGAGCTTCTCCCGATTGTCTTTTGGCGACCAACCGAGTAGACAGAGATAATTCCGCACAGCCGCAGGCAGATAACCGCGCCGGAGGTAATACTCAACGCGTGCGCCTTCGTCGCGCTTGCTCATCTTCGAGCCGTTACGGTTGAGAATGAGCGGGATGTGCGCGTAATGCGGTGGCGTTGCGCCCAGTGCGCGGATGATCTCGATGTGCTTCGGCGTGTTCGAGAGATGATCTTCGCCCCGGATCACGTGCGAGATCTTCATTTCGAGGTCGTCGATCACATTCACGAAATGAAAAATCCATGAACCGTCCGGGCGCCGGATTGTCATGTCTGGGTGCGTTGCCGGATTGCTGAGATCGAAATCGATTCTCCCGCACACGACGTCATCCACGATCACGTGCTCGCGCGGGGAACGAAATCGCAGCGCGCCCTGGTCTTCGAAGATGTGACCGGCGTCCTGAAGTCTTTTCAGATAGCGCTCGTACAGTTCCGTGCGCTCACTTTGCAGATAAGGTCCAAACTCGCCGCCGACATGCGGGCCTTCGTCCCAATTGAGGCCGAGCCATTGCAGCCCTTCGTAAATCGCTGCCATCGCTTCCTCGGTGTTTCTTTTGATGTCGGTGTCTTCGATGCGCAGCACGAATTTACCGCCGTGATGCCGCGCAAACAGCCAGTTGAACAACGCGGTGCGCGCCCCTCCAATGTGCAGGTAGCCAGTAGGCGAGGGGGCGAAACGCACGCGGACTTCAGAAGCCATTAGCCACAGATTACACGGATTTTCACAGATGTTGTAGCGGCGGCTGTGTCAGCCGCCGGGCGCTCGCCGCGGCGAGCGCCTCTACAAGTCATTCGATGAAAATTCTTCCGGCACGTCGCCGCGCGTGGCGATCTTTCGGCAAATTCACTTTCGCTGTGTGCGCCTCGCAAACGGCGAGCGACCGCACGCGCTCGATCAGATCGAACCCAACCTCAGAGATATTTTGTGCGCGCAGCCATTTCAAAATAGCGCGGCGCTGAAGCGCAACGGGTAGAGCCCGAAGTTTGTGCACCGATAGCTGTGCATCGGCTGAATCCGGGACTTCGTTGTCGATCCAGTTCTCTTCTTCGGCAGCGATAATGGCTGTGCGCCAGATGTTCTGCCGAATGTTGCGGCCAAGAGTTTTCTCCAGATACGGAATGATGCGATGGCGAATGCGATTGCGAAGGGGATCGAGTTTCTTGTTCGTGGCGTCCTCGCGAAATTTCAGGTGGTGTTCGCGCACATAGTTGTCGATCTCAGCGCGCCAGACTGAGAGAAACGGACGCACGATCGTCAAGTCGACGCTATCAATGCGCCGGTTGGAAATCTCGCGCATAGCTGCTAGACCAGTGAGACCGGCGCCCCGGATCAGGTTTAACAGGAAGGTCTCAACAAGATCATCAGCGTGATGCGCTAGAAAAATCGTGCGGCACCGGTTGGGTTTTGCGGCTTTGGCGAAGAATGAGTAGCGCGCCTGGCGCGCTGCCGTTTCGATCGACATCTTTTTTTTCTTCGCGAGCGCGCGAACGTTTGCCCCACCGAGTTCAAGATCTACATCGTATTTCGTAGCGAGTTTTTTTACGAAGCGCGCATCGGCGTCGCTGGATCGTCCGCGCAGTTGGTGATTCAGATGGCAAACGATCAGTTTCTTGTAACCGAGATTGATCAGCCAATGGAGCAGCGCGACGGAATCGCGCCCGCCAGAGACGCCGATGAGACAGGGCGCGTCGGGAGGAAAATTGCGGATTAGCCGCGAGCTGTTGGTCGGTGGCTTCACGACTGTTTTCCTGTCATTCTGAGCGGAGCGAAGAATCTCTGATCATCTGATCGAACGCGTGCCAGAGGCAAACAGAGATGTTTCGCTCCGCTCAACATGACAATTACTTGAATCCAATTCATGGCGGTGCCGCATCCAACGTTCAAAACCAAATCATGAACGAACAACAAACCTTAGACAAAGCGGGAACTCCGCGGCGTCTTAAAATTATGAACAACGAAGCTCAATCGATATACGGGCTCCTGGTCAACTCGGAGGAGAAGGGCCGGAGCAGAATGGAGACAGCGGTTTATGCGACTTGCATTCTCAGCGTGGTCGTCGCGATCTGCCAATTCATCGCGCAACCGACCCCAACCCCGTTCGGTGATGGGGTATCGCCAGCGCGACTTGTGCCGGTCATGTCGCAACACGCTGTGAAAGCAGTGGTCGATACGAAATCCTAAAAAGATTTCAGCAGCTGTTGTAGCCACCTGCCTATGGCCGGTCAGTCTCTTAGATCGGCGAGGACGGCCCACAGGGCCGTGGCTACAGTAGAATTTGGCTGTGGCGAGGCGGACCGATTAGAATCGCATGGTGGCGCGAGGGTGACTCTTGACAATGAATGAACGTTCATTCATGTTCCCAAACTTATGTCACAGCCCCAGCAAGATTCTTCCAATCCAGATCGACGTTCCCAAATCCTTGATGCCGCTGTTGTCTGCTTTGCCAAACGCGGATTTCATCAGGCCAGCATGCACGACATCAGTGCCGAAGCAGGCATTAGTGTCGGCCTGATCTATCGCTACTTCGAAAATAAAGAGGCGGTCATTTCCGCGATGGCGGATCGGCACAAGCAAGAGATTGGCGAAGTCTTGGAGCGCGCACGACAGGCGCCGACGCTGCTCGAGTCGCTTGAAATTTTATTCACGGCCCATTGCTGTGAGAACGAACCGCGAGTTATTTCCGCGTTCGTTGTCGACCTTTACGCCGAAGCATCGCGCAATCCTCGCGTGGCCGATCTGGTGCGCGATGTTTTGAAAACCTCCATGGATGGCGTGACTGAACTTATTCAGCGGGCGCCCGAAGCTCAAAGCGCCGGACACGGCCTTTCCCCCATCGAATTAGCAGAATT
>QHMS01000260.1 GCA_003217895.1 Verrucomicrobiota bacterium | reverse complement strand
TCGACAAGTGCTCAGGTCTCAAGCCGGATGAGATCCTGGATCCATCCGTGTCGGCAACATCTTCAATCGTGTCGAACGCGTCGATATGCGCGATGATGCGTTCGATCTCCTCAACATTGTACCCGAGTTTCTCCAGCGCGGGCTTAACTGTCTGGTTGACAATTTTGAGCATGCCGCCGCCCGCGAGCAGCTTGTATTTTACCAGCGCGATGTCCGGTTCAATTCCGGTCGTGTCGCAATCCATCAGAAAACTGATCGTACCTGTCGGCGCCAGGACGGTGACTTGCGCATTGCGATAACCGTGGCGCTTTCCGAGCTCGGCCGCACTGTCCCAAACTTTCGCGGCTTCCTCTTTCAAGTGCGCGAACTCTTTCGCATCCGAAATTTCGCGCACTGCACAGCGATGCAGCTCGATCACCTCCAACATCGACGCGACATTGTCCTTTGCGACCGGCTTCGGGAAGCCGCTGGCGTGCGCGTCGTGATAGCCGGGGAACGGTCCCAGCGCCTGCGCCATGCGCGCGCTTTGCTCGTAAGCTTCCCCGGTCATGATGCCGGTGACGGCGCCACACAGCGCCCGGCCTTCCACGCTGTCGTAACCGTAGCCGTAACTCATGACGAGCGAGCCGAGATTCGCATAACCCAGCCCCAGCGTGCGGAAAATATGCGAGTTCTCCGCGATGTCTTTGATCGGGTAGCTTGCGTTATCGACGATGATCTCCTGCGCGGTGATGAAAATGCGCACAGCCGCTTTGAATCGCTCGACATCAAAATCGCCCTCGGCGGTCTTGAACTTCATCAAGTTCAGCGACGCGAGATTGCAGGCTGTGTTGTCGAGGAAGAGATATTCGCTGCACGGGTTCGTGGAATTTTGCCGGTCTGTGCCTTTGCACGTGTGCCACTTGTGAATGGTCGTATCGAATTGCATCCCAGGATCGCCGCAGACCCATGTGCCTTCGGCGATTTTGCGCAGCAACGCGCGCGCGTTTTTCTTCTCGCATGGCTGACCGTCGGTTACGCGGCGCGTCCACCATTCGCGCCCCTCCTGTGCTGCTTCCATGAATTCGTCGCTCACGCGCACGCTAACGTTTTCGTTTTGATACATCACTGATCCGTACGCGTCGCCGTTGTAGCTGCCGTCATAACCCTGCTCGATGAGCGCCCACGCCTTTTTTTCTTCTTTCTGCTTGGCGTCGATGAACTCCTCGATGTCCGGGTGCCAATCTTTGAGCGTGTTCATCTTAGCCGCACGCCGTGTTTTGCCGCCGCTCTTCACGACGTTCGCAACCTGATCGTAAACTTTTAGGAACGAGAGCGGCCCGCTCGGTTTGCCGCCGCCGCTCAATTTTTCTCGTGTCGATCTTAGCGAAGAAAGATCCGTCCCGGTACCGCTGCCATATTTGAAAAGCATCGCCTCGCTCATAGCCAGACGCATGATGTCTTCCATCGTGTCGTCCACGCTCTGGATGAAACAGGCGCTGCCCTGCGGATACTCGTATTGCGAAGGCGCGCGCTCCGCTTCGCCCGTCTCGCGATTGTAAAAATAATTGCCCGCTCCCGCGCCCTTGCCCACGCCGTATTGATGATACAAACCAACGTTGAACCAAACCGGCGAGTTGAATGCGCCGTGCTGGTTCACGCAAAGCCAGGTCAGTTCGTCGTAGAAAATTTCCGCGGCTTCGGCGTCCGCGAAATAGCCATCCGCCATCCCCCAATCGGCGATCGTGCGCGTGACGCGATGAATCAATTGCCGCACCGAAGTTTCTCTTCCGCCTTTGTATGGATCGGTGCCGTTGGCGATGTCGCCGTAGAAATATTTTGAGACCGCTATCTTTGTGGCGAGCGCACTCCAGCTTTTCGGGACCTCGATGTCTTCCTGCTTAAAAATGACTTTGCCACTATCGTCATTGATTTCGGCAGTGCGTTGTTCCCATTCGATCTGATCGAACGGCGCGACGGCAGCATCGCTGAATACGCGCTTGAAGTGCAGGCCGCTATTTTTCGTTTTTACTGTCCTGTTTTTTCGGCCTGTGGCGGATCGAGGCGGTCTGTTAAGTGAAGCGGGCGGAATTCCGGGTTTTAGTTGAATCATGGCGGTGAGGGAGGGTTAAAGTTCTGAATAAGATGCGAATATTGGTGAACAGCGGCGCAAACAACCTGTGAATACCAGTCAACAACAAGTAATAGCGTGGCTGTCCGGTTGGACACACAAGATGCAGTAATCCGGACAGCTTTGGCAAGTTAAAAATTGTAACATTTTTTCCGGCCCTGGGGCAGACACCAAACCGGATGGCGTCTGAATACAGACGCTCAACTTCCAACGCCCAACGCTGAACGCCCAATGTCGAAGACAGTTGCATTCAATATTCGATGTTGGACGTTGGTCGTTCGGAGTTTTCGTCTCTCCTGGAGGAAGGGTGGCTGAGTCCGGTTTAAGGCACTCGACTCGAAATCGAGCGTGGGGAAACCCACCGTGGGTTCGAATCCCACCCCTTCCGCCACCATTCATTTCGACCTCGTAAAACCTGCTTTGGTTTGATAAAGCGGCATTGTGAACCTGGAAGCGATCAACGCTCTGGCGCAATTGATCGCTGCAATCGGCGTAATCGTTTCGCTCTTTTATCTGGCGGCACAGATTCGGCAGAACACCCAATCGCAGCGCTCCGTCGTAGTTTGATTCATTAACGAGTTCGCTGATCAATCTCCTCAGTCCGCAAGCATCTGATCCCAAGCTGACGCGCGCCTTTACCTCTGCCACCGAGAACTGGCATGGCGCGAGCGAAGAAGACCGCACGCGTGCAATCGCCGTGCTTTTCGCGCTGTTTAAGCTTTTCGAGAACGCCTGGTTTCAACAACGCCAGGGCACGCTCGATCCGCAGCAATGGAAGGGATGGGAGCTCTATATGCTGGCGTACTTCCATCGGCCGGGAGCGAGGACTTGGTGGGCGATGCGACGCGCTACCTTCGCTCCCGGGTTTTGCGCCTATCTCGAGAACAGCAAACCGGTGTCTGACGTGCCCTCCCCGAGCCGGATGATTCGAGGCCAACCGTAATCCCGTCGAGAAGCGAAATTAGGCGGGGTTCCTTGCATGGAACGCGTTTTTCCAAACCGAACTGAAGCGGGTCGCGAGCTCGCGGAGAAGCTTGTCAGTTACGCCGGTCGCGATGACGTAATTGTACTGGGGCTGCCACGGGGTGGTGTGCCAGTGGCGTTCGAAGTTGCGCAACGGCTCGGCGCGCCGCTTGACGTTTTCATCGTGCGTAAGCTTGGTGTCCCCGGTTTCGAAGAACTGGCTGCTGGCGCGATTGCCTCCGGCGGAGTGCGCGTTTTGAATGAAGATGTCATGCGGGCGATACCGCACGCAGACGAAGCGATTGAAGCGGTAACGGCGAGAGAAACCGCAGAACTGGAGCGCCGTGAACACGAGTATCGCGATGGTCGGCCAGCGCCCGAATTATGCGACCGCGTCGTAATTTTAATCGATGATGGCCTGGCCACTGGCGCAACCATGCGCGCCGCAGTAAAAGCACTGCGACAGAGCGGCACCGCAAAAATTGTCGTAGCAGTGCCGGTTGGTCCGCCCGATACTTGCCGTGAGATCGAGCAAGAGGCCGATGAAACAATTTGCCTGAGCACACCGGCATTTTTCCAGGCTGTCGGCCAATATTACGAAGATTTTTCGCAGACGAGCGACGATGATGTTCGCGAGTTGCTGAACCAGGCCACAAAACACGACCTGAGCCAAAGCTGAATCGAGCTGTTACTCTTTAGTCAGGAGCATGAACTAGAGTAGGGAAAAGAGATGAATGAAGTGCAAATTCAGGCCGGAGGCGCGATTCTCTCCGGCAGCTTAAGCATTCCAGAGAACACGGATGCACTCGTTTTGTTTGCGCACGGCAGCGGAAGCAGCCGGCACAGTGCGCGCAATCAATTTGTGGCGCGCACTCTCAACGACGCCGGACTCGCGACGTTGCTTTTTGATTTGCTCACGCCGCAGGAGGAAGCAATCGACGCGTACTCTCGCGAGCATCGATTCAACATAGGTTTACTCGCGGAACGCCTTGCTCACGCCACAAAATGGGCAAAGCAGCAAAACGAAACTCGTGATTTGCCTATTGGTTACTTCGGATCGAGCACGGGCGGGGCGGCGGCGCTGGTCGCAGCATCTGAGATTCCGCAAGATGTCGGCGCCGTGGTTTCACGCGGTGGACGCCCGGATCTGGCTGGCGACGCTTTGCCAAAAGTGCAGGCGCCCACGTTGCTCATCGTTGGCGGAAATGACGACATTGTGATCGAGCTAAACGAGATGGCGCGCGATCAAATGCGCTGTGAAGTGAAGCTGGAGATCGTTCGCGGCGCGACGCATCTCTTCGAAGAATCCGGGGCTCTGAAGCAAGTCGCCAAATTGGCAAGCGATTGGTTTAACGGGCATCTCGCAGCGCAATGACGAATGTCGAATGTCTAATGACGAAAGAATGACAAAATCCGAATGATCAGACGGGGTGCTCGCGTCTGTTTTCTCATTTGAGCATTCGTGGTTGTTTCGTCATTCTTTGTACGTTACCACCCTTCCCCACAAACTTTTTGTTCCCCAAATTCCGGCACGCAGACATTCCAGTTGCACGATCTGGCTGTGATCTACAAAGAGGTTCACGTCCGCGCCGTAGTTTTTGATGTACCACGCGAACACATCCGGGTCAGCGGCCTCGAACATCAGTTTTTCCATACCGAGCTCGTCAATGAATTTCGCCGGAACATCCGTGCGCCACGGATCAACATTCTCGGTGATCCCTTCGCTCTCGATCATGATGATCTCGGCGCCGGCTTCGAGAAATCGTCTTGCCTGCGCGACCGCCCAGTTCGGGTCGCGTGTGCCTTCGGCTCGCAACTCTGGCGCCGCCGTTGCGCCTCCGGCGCCGAATTGAATTCCCACTTCTGGTTTCGCTTCCAATCCGGATTTGTGCACCAGTTCAATCAGCCGCAGCCAATCATCAGTCGGAATGGAAACGAACCCGGCCGAGATTTCGATGATGTCGAAACCGAGCTTCCTGCATTCGGCGATATAACTGCGAACCGCATCGCCGCCTTGCACAAACACCCGCTCGATGAAACCACCCGTGGAAACGAGCACGCCATGTTTGTGACAGAGATCAATGATCTCCCGCACAGCTTTCTCCGGCATCAGCGTGAACGACCCGCCGGAAAATTTCAGCGAATCGACATACGCGCCCATCGTTTCGAACAAATCCTCGAGATAACGCCGACCAATTGCCGAGTAATACGGTCCGCGGATTTCCGTTAAGCCGCGCTTCCGCGGTTTGGCTTCGCGCTCGTTAACTCGTAGAAACGGAAAACTGCGCCCAGGCTGTTTCGATTTTTGCTTCATCGCCATTCATCTGGGAAACGTCGCGCGAAGTGGCATCGGTTGTCTCTGGCGGGTCAGCCTCCGCAGCTACAATTACGCCGGCAACACGGTCGACAGCGTCACTTCACTATCGACGGTTTGTTGAACCACATCTTCTACGGTCGCGCCGACTTTTGATCCGTCGCGATCAACGATCCAGACTTGTTGACCTTGTTCGAATGGGCCGCGGGACATCACCTTGAGCAAAATACCTTCCTCCGCCGCCGGATTATCGAGCACGTCGATGCAGATTGCATCGGTCTTTCCGAAGTCCGCCTGCAAAGTCAGCTTGTCATCAATTTTCGGCCTTTGCATGGGCGGCAACAGTCAGGTTCTGCTAAAGTAATCGCTGCTCGCTCCGGCGCCGACCGTGTCCGCGTCCCCAAAGGAATCACCTATCAACACCTGTCTCGACCAATTCGCGCGGCTGGGCGGCGTGCGTCTTCGGCTTGTCGCGTTTAAGCACACGATACAGGAACCAGACAATAAAGCAGTTCGCCAGCAAAATGAGCGCGCCTACGACTCCCGGATGATGCCAAATGTGACGCACTTCGAGAGGAATCAAGGCGGCTGTCGCAAATATCATGAGTAGTTCCGCCCAGCGTTGCTGCATGTAAACGCCAATTCCTTCGGTAAAAAGAACTGCCGTGTAAAAAAGCGCCAGAAAACCCGTCGCACGCAACGTGCCGCCGGCGAGCACCGCTTGCAGTTTGTTGAGCAGATAATCTATTGCCCTGCTGTGTTCCATCAAGATTTCGTCAGCGGTCCAGTTCGACAGAGCATCCATCCAGCGGGTACGCATGTTCAGGAAAAGCAGCGAAACACCGAGCAGAAGCAACAGGACGCCTTTGCCGATTTTGAAGAGCGCGATGAGCTTGAGATAGCGATGGCGACGCGGCTCCTGCAGAATCGCAGGCTCGTGCGCCGGTTTACTCATTCTTCAACTCTTCGTCGAAAATGGATCATTGCGCAATGACCGGACTCTCCCGGCAGCAAATCTCCAGCTTGTTTCCATCGGGGTCCTCGAAGAAAAACGCATAGTAGCCGGGACTGTACTCGACACAGATTTCAGGCCCTTCAAGCGCCTTGCCGCCCGCTTCGCGCACCAGCTTCGCCACGCGATCGACTTCGTCGCGCGTATCCGCCCAAAACGCGATGCGCGTACCGTTTGGTTGATGGTTCTTATCCTCCGTGAAACCGAAGAATTCAGACGCCCTGTCGCCACCGGCAGAATAAAACGTATGG
The DNA here is from genome assembly GCA_003217895.1 of Verrucomicrobiota bacterium. Taxonomy (GTDB): domain Bacteria; phylum Verrucomicrobiota; class Verrucomicrobiia; order Chthoniobacterales; family UBA10450; genus Udaeobacter. Next base: position 13,141 of record QHMS01000260.1, on the reverse strand, counting down.
AAATCTCCAGCCGCGTGGTCAGCGGGCGCCGGTTCGTGCCGTTCACGAACAAACCCAAGCTGCGGCAGAAATTTTCCGTAGAACCTTATTGCCGCCTCCAGGTTTTTTACCCGTAGATCGATATGATCAAAGAGACGCGTTTTCATTTTGTGATTCTCAATTGGCTCGCGTCACAATTCAATCGTTTGTGATGCAGGATCTTTTCGCAGAGCAATTAAAGGCGCTCCGCGCAGCGTCGTTGGATCGGCATCTGCGGGAAATCAACAGTTCGCAAGGGCCAGGGATCGAAATTGACGGCCAGTTCAACGATTTAATGCCGCGAAGAAATTTGTCATTCAGCCAGGAAGCGCGCGAGGATCGGTTTCAGCTTTTCAACGGTCACCTTGGGCCAGAGCTTGCGATCGGTAACCAGCGCGGTGTCCAACGCGAAATGTTCCGGCCAGTTCGGCTCCGCTGGAATCCGCGGCATCACGTCAACAATCACTCTCTTCGCTGTCTCCGCATTCGCTATTAAATGGCTGAGCACAATCTGTGCTGAGACGGGTTCTTCCTCCACCTTCCAGCAATCGTAATCGGTAATCATGGCCATAGTCGCAAATGCGATCTCTGCTTCTCGGGCTAATTTGGCTTCGGGAAGATTTGTCATGGCAATGACGTCAAAGCCATTGCGCCGATTGAATTCCGATTCCGCGCGCGTGGAAAACGCCGGCCCATCCATGTTCACATAAGTGCCGCCGTTGTGCAGTGTAACTCCGAGAGACCGGGCTGATTCGGCCAGAAGATTGCGCAGGTTCGCACTGATCGGCTCAGCAAAAGCAATGTGCGCTGCAATGCCCTCGCCAAAAAACGTATGAGCGGCGCGGTTGCTGGTGCGATCGTAAAATTGCGAAGGCAAGACCACATCCCGTGGCGCGTAATTCTCCTGCAGGCTGCCTACTGCCGCCACGGAGATGATCCACCGAACGTTGAATGAACGGAGCGCGTAGATATTGGCGCGATGATTGATTTCGTGCGGCAGAATCCGGTGACCGCGGCCGTGCCGCGGAAGAAAATAAACCTGACGCCCGCTCAGCGTTCCGCCGACCAGCGTATCTGATGGCGGCCCAAATGGCGTGTCGATCTTGTGTTCGGTGGCGTCGCGTAATTCCTCGATCTGATACAGGCCGCTGCCGCCGATGATGCCGATTGCGGGAATTCCTTTCCTCATGTGCACTGCGATTTAATCGCAAGAATCGGCCTGATGAAAAGCGCATAATCTCTGCGTAGCGAAGGCGGCTGGGGCGTGTATTATTTTCGCTCGCCCATGCCGAAGTTTTTCCTCAAGACCTACGGTTGCCAGATGAACGAGCGCGACTCGGAACAGGTCGCGCACTCGCTCATGGCACGAGGTTACGAACGCGTCGGGCACGAATCAGAAGCCGACGTCGTGCTTCTGAACACGTGCAGTGTGCGTGACATGGCCGACCAGAAGGCGCTGGGGAAAATGGGCATGCTTGGTCGCATGGCAAAAGAGCGGCCGCACGTCGTGTTCGGGTTCCTCGGTTGCATGGCGCAGGCGCGCGGCGCGGAATTGCTGAAAAATTTGCCGTATGTCGATCTGGTGGTGGGCACGCAAAAGTTTCACCGGGTACCGGATTACCTGGATGAGTTGGTCGCCAAAAAGAAAAGCCGGATCTCAGAAGACGCCCAACGCCCAACGTACAACGTACGACGTACAATGCAGAACCGGATGGACGATCCGCGCTTTTCGATCGTCGATATCGCGGAGGAAGCCGGGTCGCAATCGATGATTCGCAAGCAGCAACTCGCGCCGAGGCAGACGACGGCGTTTGTCTCGATCATGCAGGGTTGCAACATGCACTGCACATTCTGCATCGTGCCGCAGACGCGCGGGGCGGAACGCAGCCGTTCCATTGACGAAATCGTGAATGAAGTGCGCGATCTCGTTTCGCGCGGCGTGAAAGAGATTACGCTGCTCGGGCAAATCGTGAATCTTTACGGTCGCCACGAATTCTCCAAGATCGACAACAAATCTCCGTTCGTGCAGCTACTCGAAGCGGTGAACGAAATCGATGGACTCGAACGGCTTCGTTTTACTTCGCCGCACCCGATCGGTTTTCGCGACGACCTGATCGATGCACTCTCGCGCTTGCCGAAGCTGGCAGAACACGTTCATCTGCCGTTGCAATCGGGCTCGAACAAGATTCTCAAAGCGATGCATCGCGCATATACTGGCGAGAAATATCGTGACCTTGTCCAATGCATCCGGCAGGCGCGCGAGACGATCTCGATCACAACCGATATTATCGTGGGTTTCCCGGGCGAAACCGAAGATGATTACAAACGTACGCGCGACTTGGTCGGGGAAATCCAGTTCGATAACGCATTTGTGTTTCGCTATTCGCCCCGGCGCGGTACTCCTGCGGCGACGATGCCCGATCAAATCGACGAGCGCATAAAGGAAGAACGCAACCAGGATTTGCTGCAAGTCGTCAACGAATCGAGCCATCGGAAGCTCGAACGCCTGGTCGGACGCGACGTGGAAGTGCTTTGCGAAGGCCAGAGCAAAACAAATCCGGAGCGCTTAATGGGCCGGACGCGCACCAACAAAATCGTAGTATTTCAAGGCTGCGACGAACTTGTCGGAGAGCTTGTGAATGTGCGAATCGAGCAAGCCAACGGGTTTAGCTTGTACGGCACCACAATTAGAGGTAACATAGGCATCTTGCCTGTTTCGTCCGGCGGGCATCCTGCCTGCTCAAACGCTGCGGGCTGGAAGCCCGCATGACTGGTCAGGCTAGAAGCCTGAATTTACAATCGCAGGTTGAAAACTTGCGCCACCTTATCCAAACTCACACGCCACCAGCGAAGTTCGACGCATGATCTACCATCTCTCTTTGCACACCGCCGGAATCATCGCGGGCGCATTTCTTGTTTTAATCGGTTTGCACGGATTGCTAAGGCCGCACTTCGCCAGTGTCGTGCAGCGTTTCCCGCGCTCTCACGTAGCGGGAGTTGTCCTGCTTACCATTTGTCTGGTGTGGACGTTTTGGCTGCTCGCCACGATCCAGATGGGCGAATTCTCCGCTTTCCGGCGGCCGCTCCTCATTGGGTTGCCAATCGGTTACGGGCTGGCCCTGCGTTTCGTCGATGAATTTCTCGCGGTGCGCGCTCTTGGAATTCTTTGCTTGCTGGCCGCGGAGCCGCTGCTCGATGCGGCGTTTTTGCGTTACGAAAGCAGCCGGTTGCTAGTAACTGCATTCGCCTATGCATTAATTGTTGCTGGTCTGTTCTGGGTCGCGATACCATATGTTCTTCGCGATCAAATTAACTGGAGCGCAGGCAGCGTTTTCCGCTGGCGCTGCTTGCATGTTGTCGCGTTGATTTACGGCGGTGTAGTCCTGGCGTTCGCCTTTACGCAATATTAGGAACTGTATCGGCGGTCTGCGACCGCCGGCAATAGAGTAATAGATTTCGGCGCTCACAGAGCGCCGCTACAGTAGCGCATGAACCGCATACTGGTGATCCGCGGCGGCGCGATTGGCGATTTCATGCTCACGCTGCCGGCGCTCAAAGCGCTGCGGGATGCCTGGCCGCGTGCGCATATCGAGATTCTTGGTTACAAGCACATTGCAGTTCTTGCCGAGAACCGCTTTTACGCGCAAGCAGTACGCTCGATCGAATATGGGCCGCTCTCCAAATTCTTCTCGAGAACTTCGGAACTGCCAGCAGAGTTGGCAAACTACTTGGCGAGTTTCGATTTGATCATTAGCTATCTGTATGACCCAGATCGAGTCTTTGAAAACAACCTGCGCCGTTGCGGCGTTGAAAATCTGCTCTGCGGACCGCCAAAGATCATCGAAAATGCCGGTCATGCCGCCCGCCAGCTTGCGCGGCCGATCGAAAAGATCGGTATCAGAGTTGCTGATCTTAGTGAAAAAGTTTTTCTCTCAATAGAAGATCGACAGTTCGCCAGCGAGTTTGTCCGCTCTTTCCAGCAGCCGATCGTCGCGATTCATCCGGGAAGCGGCGGCAAAGAAAAAAACTGGCCGCTAGAAAATTGGATCGCGTTGTTTTCAAGAGAAGGCCGTTTATCGGGAGTCCAAGGGAAAGGCGAGCGCCGATGCTGCTGTTCCTTAGTCGTCATTTCAGGCGAGGCGGACAAAACACAGACCGAGCAATTGGAACGCGAGTGGAAAGATCGAGATGTCGGTTTCGCAAAAAATTTACCGCTGCCTCATCTCGCGGCAGTGCTCGAGAGCTCGATCTTCATTGGACACGATAGCGGAATCTCGCATCTCGCTGCCGCCGCGGGCGCGAACTGCATCTTGCTCTTCGGTCCGACAAATCCCGATGTATGGGCTCCAAAAAACAAAAACGTGCGAGTTCTCTGCGCACAAAGCGGAAGGCTCAGTCATCTTGAAATTGGGTCGGTTCAAGCGGCAATAACCGCAGCTATTTATGGCTCGTGAGTAACAGCCAGCCTGATTTTTTAATCTTCGTAGCCACGTGAAAATTTCTGATGCCATTCCCAGGCACTCTCGATGATGGCATCGAGCGACTGGAATTGCGGTCGCCAGCCAAGCTCGTCTTTGATTTTTTCCGAGGAGGCGATCAGCCGCGCCGGGTCGCCGGGTCTGCGCGGCTTTTCAATCGTGTCGATCTTTCGCCCGGTGATCTTGCGGCAAGCCGTAATCACCTCCCGAACACTCGAGCCGCCTCCGGTGCCGAGGTTATAGAATCCGCTGGACGTTGTGCCAAGCGCCAGAATATGCGCCTGCGCAAGATCGACAATATGGATGTAGTCGCGGATACATGTTCCGTCGGGCGTCTCATAATCGGTGCCGTAAATTTCAAGATTCGGTCTTTGGCCCAGCGCGACCTGCAGCACGGCGGGAATCAAATGTGTCTCCGGCCGATGATCTTCGCCGAACTTCTTTGTGGCACCCGAAGCGTTGAAGTAACGCAGACAAACAAACTTCACGCCATAAATCTCGTCGTACCAGCGCAGAAGTTTTTCGAAAGTCAGTTTCGATTCGCCGTAGGGACTGATGGGGCGCGGCGAAGCGGTTTCGTCGATTGGCAGGCGATCCGGCGGACCGAAGATGGCGCAGGTCGAAGAAAACACCATCCGCCGGACGCCGGCTGCGATCATGGCGTCGAGCAGATTCAATCCGTTTGAAATGTTGTTCCGAAAATACTTGGACGGATTGTGCATTGATTCACCAACCAACGCGTTTGCGGCGAAATGCATCACGGCATCAGGACGAGAACTGGAGAGAGCCGTCTCGATTTGCTCGCGGTCCGCAAGGTCGCCCTCGATAAATCTCGCCCGCGGATCGACTGCGTGCCGATGGCCTTCGCTCAGATTGTCAAAGATCGCGACTTCGTGGCCTTCATTCAGCAGCTGTTCCGTGCAAACACTGCCTATGTAACCGGCGCCGCCGGTGACGAAAATTCTCATGCGCGGGGAAAATGCAGCGTCATTCGCTTTGAATCAAAGACGAATCGTAGAAACAGCTCGCCGACCCGTCCGGCGCACCCTGCCAACATCAAAGCGAAGGGCGATTTGAGGAAGATTGCGCGACGGTTTTGCCCTTCTTTTTCTCAAGAGCGGCGACCATTTGCCGCGCGCAACGATGCTTGCAACGGGGAGCGAGGACTTTCAGGCTTTTTTCCTCCGAGCCCCATTCCAAAATGTCAATGTCCACGTGCCGGACGCCCCAGCTTTTCATCTCAAGCCGGCTCGGCTTGTAGAGGTCGATGGTGTCGGTGCCGATCAACGCATTTCCATAATCGTCGATAACGTATTCTTCTTTTGTGTCGGCAATTCGGAATCGGGTCCCGAGAGGAAAGTGCGACCAATCAGACGCAGCACTCATCACATGCGAACCAGAAAGCCGGCAGCCGAGCGCGTTGTTGCACCCGCTTCCGCCCTCGCGTTGCGTATAAGCGGTAGTGCGCACATTAGGTATGTGACGCGCGCTGGTGACAGTCGGTGTCGAATGCGTGGCACAGCCTGCAATCAAGCAAGCTACAGCTCCTGCAAGCGTAAGGTTAAGGCATCTAGGCATCTGCAGTATCGCGCCCTCAATAGCAGCCCCAGCAGGCAAGGGCAAGCAATAAATTGCAGAATTTCCCTAGGGGTGACGGTGGCTTCGTCGCGTTTTGGGTGGTGATCTGGCGGCCGGCATTAAAGTTGCCGACGAGAACGCTAACGCGCGGCTGTCTCCGAAAGCTCGGTTGTACAATATGGACAACGCGCCGCCTTAAACGGGATCTTCATCGCGCACTCCGGGCAATCTTTTTTGTCGGGTTCTTTTTCCTCAGCCGGCTTCCTGAGTTTGTTGATCGCGCGAACAAGCAGGAAGACTGCGCCCGCCACAATGAGAAAATTAATCAAGAGCGTAACGAAGTTGCCGTAATTCCAAGTAATCGCTCCAGCCTTCGCGGCGTCAGCGGGAGTGTTGAACGCCGTAGAGCCGTCTTTGGCCGCTCGCAGAATGACGAACTTGTTTGAAAAATCGAGTCCGCCTGTAAGAAGACTGATCGGCGGCATGATTACGTCTTTGACTAGCGAATTGATGATCCCGGTGAAAGCTGCCCCAACAATTACGCCGACAGCGAGGTCAACGGCGTTGCCTTTCACAGCGAATTCCTTGAATTCGTTCCAAATCTTTTTCATACCACGATATTGATGAGCTTTTTCGGAACCACAATCACCTTGCGCACGGTCTTACCAGCGATTCGGTCTTGAATCTTTGGGTTGGATAGCGCGGCACTCTCAAGCTCTTCCTCCGTTGCAAGCATCGGCATCTTCATTCGGTCGCGAAGTTTGCCGTTTATTTGGATGACGATTTCAATCTCGTCCTCGACGAGCAGCCGCTCATCGTAGATTGGCCAGCGCTGTTCAGTGATGTCGCCAGGAGCGTCGCTGAATTTTGCATTTAGTTTCTCCCAGAGCTCGGAGGCAATGTGCGGCGAAAATGGATTCAGCAAACCCAGGAAACTGCGCATTGCCGATACGGGAATCGTGTCAACGTTGGTGAATGCGTTCACGAAAATCATCATTTGTGAAATGGCAGTGTTAAACGAGAACGATTCGATGTCCTGAGTGACTTTTTTGATCGTGGCATGCAGCATCTTCTGTTGTGCCTTGTCCGGTTCGACGTTCTTTACCTTGCCTGATAATTCCCACGCGCCTGCCTGGTTCTCAGTCATCAGCAGGCGCCAGACGCGCGCAAGAAAACGCGCAACGCCTTCAACGCCGCGCATGCTCCAGGGTTTCATTTGCTCAAGCGGCCCCATAAACATCTCGTAGCAGCGAAATGCGTCTGCACCGTGCTGGTCGATCACGTCGTCGGGATTGACGATGTTCCCGCGCGATTTCGACATTTTCTGGTTATCTTCGCCGAGGATAATTCCCTGATTCACCAGGCGCTGGAATGGCTCTGGTTTGGACACGTAGCCAAGATCGAACAACACTTTGTGCCAGAACCGCGCATACAGCAGGTGCAGGACCGCGTGCTCAGTGCCGCCGACGTACAAATCAACACTGCCCGGCTTGGGACCACTCATCCAGTAACGCTCGGCTTCTTTACCAACGAACCGCTGGTCGTTATGCGGATCGCAAAATCGCAGGTAATACCAGCACGAACCTGCCCACTGGGGCATCGTGTTTGTCTCGCGCACCGCCTTGTTGGAATAACGAACCCATTCTTTTGCTTTGGCGAGCGGCGGTTCGCCGGTGCCAGTCGGTTTGTAATCATCAAGAGGCGGCGGAACGATTGGCAATTCGTTTTCACCTAGCGAGTGATGTTTCCCATTTTCCCAAATAATTGGAAACGGTTCGCCCCAATAGCGCTGGCGCGAGAACAACCAGTCGCGCAGTTTGTAGTTGATCGCGCGCTTGCCCAAGCCGCGTTCCTCCAGCCATGCCGTGATTTGTTTCTTCGCTTCCACGCTCGTTAGGCCGTCGATGATTGGCGAATTGACCGCGATGCCTTCACCGGTGAATCCGATTGCCGGTTTATCGTCTGCTGGCTGAACAACAACAACAATCGGCAGGTCGAATTTCTTCGCGAATTCCAAGTCGCGTTCGTCATGCGCCGGAACGCCACCGATTGCCCCGGTCCCGTACCCAACCAGCACGTAATCAGCGATCCAGATTGGAATCCTTTCGTTGTTCGCGGGATTAATTGCGTACGCGCCGGTGAACACGCCGGTTTTTCCTTTCGAGAGATCGGCACGTTCGAACTCACTTTTGCGCGCGGTACGTTCACGATATTCTCGAATCGCAGGCCACTGTTCCTCGGCAACGATGAGATCGACCAGCGAATGTTCCGGCGCGAGCACCAAGAACGTACCGCCATAAAGCGTGTCTGGCCGCGTCGTGAAAACGCAAATTTCGTGGTCGCCTTTATCGATCTTGAAATCAATCTCGGCACCTTCGCTTCGGCCAATCCAATTGCGTTGGAGCAGCTTGATTCCTTCAGGCCAATCAAGCTTTTCGAGTTCATCGAGTAATCGCTCTGCATACGCCGTGATGCGCAACATCCATTGCCGCATCGGCCTTCGAACAACGGGGAAGCCGCCGACTTCACTTTTTCCATCGACAACTTCTTCATTGGCTAGGACTGTGCCCAGCTCCGGGCACCAGTTCACCGGGACATCAGCCACATAAGCGAGTCGAACGCTGTCCGGATCAGTCCCGCCATAGGTTGAAATCGGCTCGGCTTGTTTTGTCTGCGGGTTAAACCAGGAATTGTAAATCTGGAGAAAAATCCACTGTGTCCATTTGTAGTAGCGCGGATCGGTAGTGTTGATCTCCCGTTGCCAATCGTAGGAAAAACCGATCCGCTTGAGTTGTCTCTTAAATTTTGCCACGTTCTCGCGCGTGGTGACGGCGGGATGCTGCCCGCTTTTGATCGCGTATTGCTCCGCGGGCAAACCGAATGCATCCCAACCCATCGGATGCAACACATTGAAGCCGCGCATCCGTTTGTAGCGCGCCACGATGTCCGTGGCGGTGTAGCCTTCACCTTTCTCGCCCGGATTGGGCGCATGAAAAAGCTGGCGCTCGTCCCAAATGGCCTGCCATTTTGGTTCGATCTGGTCGAACGGATACGGTTTGCGACGGTCACTACTCATGCTTGATCTCAAACTTTCAAAAACCAGTATTCGATCATGCAATTGATTGTCGCAACGCGCAATGCGCACAAGACGCGCGAGATTCAGCAGATTCTCGGGCCAACCTTCACGGTCAGCGATTTGTCCGCGCATCCCGAAATCCCCGACACGCGCGAGACCGGGAAATCATTTGGAGAAAATGCGATCCTGAAAGCAGTCGGCGCATCCGGACATTTGCCGGGGCTTATTCTTGCCGATGATTCAGGTCTAGAAGTCGATGCGCTTGGCGGTGCGCCCGGAATTTTTTCCGCGCGCTACGCAAACGAAAATGCGACCGATAAACAAAACATCGACAAGTTGCTGGTCGAACTTGCCCGGACCGGAGCAAAAGAAACTAAGAGATCGGCGCGGTTTTGCTGCGTGATTGCACTGGCCCGGCAGGGGGAACTGCTCGGGACATTCGAAGGAATTGTCGAGGGAACAATTATCGAGCGAGCGCGCGGGTTACACGGATTTGGGTACGATCCGATTTTTGTTCCGCGTGGATTTGAAAAGACTTTTGCCGAGCTGCCTGCGGAAGTGAAAAACACGCTCAGTCACCGGGCAAAAGCGATTCGCGGGCTTACCACCAAACTTGCAGCTCTTAAGACAGCCGATTAAGGCCCGGGCGGCGGCGGCGGCGGTGGAGCGCCGGGTGGCGGTGGAGCGCCTGGAGCCGGCGCCGCGCCACCACCCACTCCAGAGGCGGCCCTGATCTGGTATCCGACTTTTGTAATTCCGACCTGCCGAATTTTATCGAGCACGCCGATGACGTCCCCGTACACGGCTTTGGGTGCTGCGCTCAGAGAGAGTTTGACGTCCGGATTCCCACGATGGAGTGCAAAAAGCCGGGGAAGCACTTGGTCGTCTTCGACGTACTCGTTATTGAAAAACACCGGTCCTGGGCTTCCCTCCAGCACTTTTATGGAGACGAAATCAATTTGGCCGCTTGGCGGAGGCCCCTGCGCAGCCGGTAAATTGACCCGGATACCTTTCATGTGGGTCTGGCTCAGGCTCACCATCATGAAGCTGGCGAGCAGGAAGAACATGATGTCGATCAACGGAATAATTTCTATGCGTGCTCTTTTATGCGGAACTGGCGATGATAGTTGCATATTAGTGGAACTTTAGTACGAGGCGCCGGTTAAAGTGAAGGTGATGGGAATATTGACCTTGGACACTGACCCCGGCCTAAATCTCCACCGCCGAAAGGCACTGACGGCGGCGTCATCCAGTATCGAACTACCAGTACTTTTCGAGACAGAAGCGTCAGTTACGCTGCCGGATCCTGGGTCAACCGTCGCGACGATCACTCCGCTACCCGTGATCCTCTTTGAACGCGCCTCGTACGGGTAAGGCGGGCGCGGCGAATTAATGGCAAGTGCTTTTGCTTGGGACATCGACATCGCTGAAGCCTTAACCGGCACAAATTTTTGCTGCTGGGCTGGCGGCGGCCGCGGTGGCGGTGTTCTTTCCTCGACGAACTCCGGCTTAATATCGGGCGGAGGAGGAGGCTCCGGCAGCGGAATGTCTTCCGGCGGTGGTGTGGACTCCGGTGGCGCCAACGTCGCCTCGATCACCTGCGGCGGTTGAGGAGGAAGGTCCACTGCCGCGGCTTCGTGCCTTTGCGACAATGCGACCGCGGTAGCGTGAATCGCTAACGCAGCGCCAAGGGCGGTCCAGAAATACCACCGGGGCGGGGGCCGGTATATCAATGGTCTTACTTGCTCTTTTGCCATAACCAGTTACCGGGGACCCGGGACTCCCTTGAGCGATTCGCTCTTAATTTCGAACGAGACTTTATAGTAGCCGGACGCGCGAATTATTTCGAGCGCATGGGCAACGTTAATATGGGCCGAGTCCCGATCGCCTCTAAGAAACACCTTCGCGTCGGGGGCTGACCCGTGCACCCTTCGCAGGCGATTCAGCAGCTCGTCGTCACCGACTTCGTCCTTGTCGAAGAAGTAATGACCATCTTTATCGACCGATACACTGAGGTACTCGCGTTTTGTCTGCGTCTCGCCCGAAACCCCCGATGGTATGTTCACCTTGACCCCTTTCATGTGCACCTGGCTCAAGCTCACCATCATGAAACTGGCGAGCAAAAAGAACATGATGTCGATCAGCGGAATGATCTCGATCCGCGCCTTCTTGTGAGGAATGGGTGAGGTTAAGTACATTGGAAGCCTTTAGATCGACGAGCCTTTCCCAGAGGCTTGCCCCGCGAACTTGATTTCCTGCGCCGCGGTTTGTGCTCCTAACATTACTTCCAGATTGGTGGCTGCCGTCTGTAATTCGAACTCCAAGTTAGACACTCGGGAAGTGAAAAAGTTAAACGGAATCAGAGCGAAGATGGCAATACCGAGACCGCAGGCTGTGGCGATAAGCGCTTCGGCGATACCACCAGTGACGGCTTGCACTGCCAACTCTTCGTTACCGAGGAAGCTGAATGAACGGATCAGGCCGGTAATGGTGCCCAATAGACCGAGCAACGGCGCCAAAGTTACGAGTGTGTCCATAACGACGAGAAACCGACCGGCGCGTTTGATCTCGATGCCGGCAGCGACCTGCAATGCGCCCTGCAGCGAAGCGTGTTGGTGATTGAGGCCATTCCACATCATGCGCAAAACTGGGTCCCGCGAACCTCTGGAAAGCCGGGAGGCCTCGGTCGTATCGCCGTGTTCAATCGCGGTAAACACTTTTTCGATCCGTTTGGGATCCCGTCGGAACCAGCGACCAGTCCACCAAAAAATTCGCTCGATCACCACGGTGAGCCCGACGATCGACACCAGCAGAATCGGCCACATCACTGGGCCGCCCCGGTGGAACTTGTCGATCAACCAATTGGTCCCAACCAGGCCGCCGCTGGGTTGCGCTTCAGCAGCTGGAGCAACAGCTGGCGATGTAGCCGCGGCTGCGGTCGTGGCAGGACTCTCGGCGCCGGCTGGTGCAACGCTCGTCGCTGCGCCTGGGGCTGCGGGCTGCCCTACCGCTCCGGGTTGTCCTGGCGCTGCGGGTTGCTGCGCTGCGGGTTGCTGCGCCGCCGGTTGCTGCGCCGCCGGTTGCTGGGCTGCCGGTTGTCCTGGGGCTGCAGCCTGCCCTGGCGCAACATTAGTAGCAGGCGCCTGCTGCGCCGCCGCGGCCGGATTGCTCGGTGCCCGACCAGCCGGATTCGTACCGGGCGCAGCAGAAGACTGCGCAAGCGAAGTGAGCGCAAGGGACAGTGACGATAGACAAACAATGAGTGAGGTTTTCATAGTTGAAGCAGTAATTGATGGATGGCTCGATTTAGATGCGAGTTTCCGATTATCGGAAATACGGGAGTTGTGAGTCGAGAAAAAATTTTCACTTTTTTGTGACCCCTTCACCCCTCTGCGCATCCCACCTTTTACTTCGTAATATCCCTGCTCGCGGGATGTAAGGAAAGTTTTTCAACTCGTCGTCGCACGGTTTGGTCCCGTCTGGCGAGGCACCGCGTCAGGCGCGATCACAACGCTGTTCTCCAGCCGCGGCCAATTATCGATTGCTGCTTCCAATTGATCTCCGGCACAAATCGGGCCGACGCCCGCCGGCGTTCCGCTTAAAATTACATCGCCCGGCAAAAGTGTAAGCGACTGACTCGCGAAGGAAACAATCTGCGCAATCGAATAAATCATTCGGCTCGTGCGCGTGGTTTGGCGCAACTCGCCATTCTGCCGCAGCTCTACTGAAACGTCGCTCACATCGACATCGGCATAAACGAATGGCCCAATCGGCGTGTAAGTATCGAACGATTTACACCGGCTAAATTGCTTTTCCTGTTTTTGTAAATCGCGGTCGGTAATATCGAGGCCGATCGTGTAACCGAAGACTTGATCTAGCGCGTTCTCGACGCTGACGTTTTTCGTTGGAGCGCCGATCACCACTGCGAGCTCGACTTCGAAATCCGTTCGATGTTCGGGAAACGCGATCTCAATCGCGACGTTGTGCGGCA
>QHMS01000259.1 GCA_003217895.1 Verrucomicrobiota bacterium | reverse complement strand
CGTTCGCAGATTCCCGACCTTTGCATGGCCTGAGACGGCGCCGATCCGCGCATCGGCGAAAGGCTCGAGCAAACGCGGGAGCGTATCGCGCTGACATTGCGTGTCAGCGTCAATGAAAACAACGATGCCGTTGCGCGCCGCCGCGAGACCGCGTTGCAGCGCGCGCGCTTTCCCGTGATTTTCCTGCTGCAACAAACGCACGCGCGCCTCAGTGGACGCGACGCGCTCAACTTCCGCGGCGGTGTGATCACGCGAACCGTCGTCCACAACGACGACTTCGATTTCGCCTTTGTAGTCTGTGGCGAGAAGCGTGCGCAAAGTCTCCGCGATCACTTTCTCTTCGTTGTAAGCAGCGATCACCACGCTGATCGGTTCGGCAAAATCTGTTTTCGGTCCGCGCCGAAACCGATACGCGAGCCAAATGACAATCAGCGTGCGAACGACCACCAGCGCCGTCGCCACGATCATGAATGCCCAGAGAAACTGTTCGATGCTGTGGTAAACACGAAATCCGGTGCTGCTCACCAGGCGGGTGAGTGATTGTGCGTTGCCTTGCACGGACGGCATCACTGCGTCGCGCGTCGTGCCCAGCAACGTGCTCAAAGGCACAATGGTGTCACCTCTCGTGTGCAGCCAATCCAAAATGCGGGGAAGCGCTTCGACGGTCTGGGAGCGGTCGCCGCCCGCATCATGCAACAAAATCACACTCCCATCGTGTCTCTGTTGCTTAATCCGCTGGAGGATGATATCCGCCCCGGGTTTCGCCCAATCTTGCGGATCGATATTCTCCAAGACCACGAGATAATTGAGGTCTTCCGCGATTTTCAGCGGAATCAATTCGCTGAGTTGTGTCGGGCCCGTATCCGCCGCGTACGGCGGGCGAAACAATGTGGTCGCACGACCCGTTATGGTTTCGAGCAAGAGCTGGGTCGCATTCAGCTCCAGTCGAATGTGTTCCGGCCAGCAGAGCGAAAGGTTCGGATGATAATAAGTGTGGTTCCCGATCTCGTGTCCTTCGTTGACAATGCGACGAACAAGCCCCGGGTAACGCTCGGCGTTCACGCCCACGAGGAAAAACGCAGCTTTTACGTTCGCCGCTTTGAGAATGTCCAGGATCTTTGGCGTCCACCGCGGATCAGGGCCGTCGTCAAAAGTGAGTGCGACCTGATGTTCGCGACCAGCGCCTTGGTGATACAGCGTCGGGAATTGTGCAAACTTCACGTACTTCGCCGTGAGATAACCGTCGGCGTCCACAGTGAGCTTTCGCGCACCGTCTTTGCGATCCTCATCGACAGTCACAATCTCGCCATCGCCGACGTCCGTGATCGTGTCAGTCGATTTTATCAGTTCGAGTGCCTGTCGCGTCTGATTGTCTAATCCGCCAGAGGACGGATTCGCCGTGGCGAACTTGAAATCCCGCGAAACGCTCAACGCGTCCCAGATTGCGGGATCTTCGCTGCCGAGCCGATAAAGCGCGAAGCCGCCTGCTTTTTGGTCGCGCACTTCGCGCAGTTGGTTGAGGAATGTCACGGCATCCAGAAACCAGACGGCGTGTTCCTTGTCTTCATCCTGAAAATAAAAATACGGGCTGAAACTCGGCCCCTGCACTTCCGCGCTCTTGATCTCCGCATCATTGGCGCGGCTCATTGCTTCCGAAAAACTGATCGTCTCCGCTTTCTTCCCGCCGATCGTCCAGTCATATCCATAACTGCCGATTGCAATAATCCATTGCCTGGTATTGGAATCTTGCAGCAGCACGCGTAACCAGCCTTCGAACCACGATCGCGACGCGAGCGGTCCCGGCGGGTCGGTGTCGGAGGTCTCGTCAAACAGCATCGCCACGAAACGATCGATGTTGTCAGCGAGCACATCGAAATCGATGTAGTCGAGCTCCTGCCCGGGCTGAACGCACAGCCATAGCTCCTTGTTATCGTCGTGCAAAGCGTCGGCGAACTTGTCGATAAATTTAGTGAGGTCCTTCTTGTAGGCCGGGTCGATTTGCTGCCAATCGATTACCACGCCGGCAGCTTTCGCGCTGCGCAACACCGCAAGAACACTTTGAATGAACCTATCCTGCCGGCTTGGTGGTCCGTGTGCGAGATTCTCAATGGCTTCCGGCTGCCAGGCGTCCCCGACGAGGTTCGTAAGCAGCGGCATGAGGGCGATCCCTTTGGTCGCGGCCAGTTTCAAGAGCCGGGTGTCCCCATCGATTTGCAAGTCGCCCATGCCATTGGTCACGGTCATCCATTCCGGGCAAACATGGGTAATCTGCGCTGCGTGCTGCTGAAGTGATGCGTAGCTGTCAGAATCGCCATTGA
This sequence comes from Verrucomicrobiota bacterium, assembly GCA_003217895.1. GTDB lineage: Bacteria > Verrucomicrobiota > Verrucomicrobiia > Chthoniobacterales > UBA10450 > Udaeobacter. The sequence continues at coordinate 29,860 of QHMS01000259.1, read as the reverse complement.
TGTAAAATGCAAGTCGCACTTCGTTGTCGGGCGGTTTCTTGCGAGGCCGCGGCGAAGTTGTTGGCGCTGGGGCGGCAAGGTTTCTTGCCGCTAGCCGGGCTGCGCTAAATTTTTGCCAAAGCAGCGAACCTGGAGATAACTGGCCGGCCGGATTTTTCTTTTGCAACGCTTTGAGTTGGCCCTTTAACTGCCGCAGGGAAAACGGCACGTTCATGTGCGGCGCGACAAAAAGCGTCTGAACAAACAGCACCGTCCCGAGAAAAAAGAGCACGCCGCCGATAAGCAGAACCAGGCGTAGCCGTGGCCAGCGCTTCCCGGTGGGATCGGAGAAAACGAATGGCGTCACTTCTTCTGGAGGAAAGCCAGACATGGGGTGCTTATTATCGTCTAATCGCAAAAATAAGAAAATCCGATTCTGTCAGTTGAGTTAAAGAAACCCTCACCGTCACCTCTCCCTGCAAGGGCGAGGCGCTCCACATCCGTGCAACACAGGTTGCAAATCAAATATCAAACATCGAACATCAAACGTCGAATGCATATCGAGCCAGATACACTGCCGACTGGACACGGAGGTATCGCTGCGCGTTTAAAAAAAGGTCCTACAATACATTCCAGCGCATGGGTCGTCCCAGGCGCCACGGTACTCGGCGACGTGGTTCTCGAAGAAGAATCGAGCGTGTGGTACGGCGCGGTACTCCGCGGCGACATCAATCGCATCATTATCGGGCCGCGCTCAAATATTCAGGATAATGCCGTTGTTCACGTCGATACGAACTATCCGACAACCATGGGTGAGCTGGTCACCGTCGGGCACAACGCCGTCGTCCACGCGTGCAGGATTGACAGTGAAGTGCTCGTTGGCATGAGCGCCATTATTCTCGACGACGTTGAGGTAGGCGCGCGCTCGATCATTGGCGCAAACGCACTGGTCACGGTCGGGATGAAAATTCCGCCCGGCTCGCTCGTGCTGGGATCGCCTGCGAAAATCCGCCGCCAACTCACCGTCGACGAACAAAAAGACGTCGCGCGCTGGGCATGGAGTTACGTCGAAACAGCAAAGCAGTTCCGCGACTTGTGCTAGGAGTACGGCGCGGCCGCCGGGCGCGGGGGGCCAACCGGGGGGGCCCTGCGAGTGGCAGGCAACCTGCAACCGAAGCGGTTGCCCTACAATGTTTTTACTAATTCTCGCGCGTTCTCACGCAAAAATTCCCCTGCGCGCTTCATGTTTTCTTCCTGACTCATCCCCCGCTGCGCGTTCTCGCAAACGCCGTCGAACATCTCGCGCACTTCTCGATCTCTAGATGCACGGCCGACAAAAGCGAAGACGGGTTTGTCCAGTTTTCGTGCCAGCCGTGCCACGCCCGCCGGTGTTTTTCCCTCGAGGGTCTGTCGATCCAGACTTCCCTCGCCTGTAATGACCACATCAGCATCTTTGATTTTCGCTTCGAGTCCGACTGCGTCCGCGACAACATCGAAGCCCGGCCGAACTTTTGCGCCGCAAAAGCTCATCAGGCCGAAGCCGAGTCCGCCTGCGGCGCCAGCACCTGGTTCGTCGCGATAGTCAAAACCAAATTCTTTGGTTACAATGTCGGCAAGCCGAGTCAGCGCACGTTCCAAAATGTCCAGCTCGTTCTGACTTGCGCCTTTCTGCGGACCGAACACGCGCGTCGCGCCATTTTTGCCCAGTAATGGATTTTTCACATCCACTGCTGCAGTAATCTCAGGCAAGAGTAAATGTTTTGGGCTCTCAATTCGTTCGAGCCGAACCAGCTCGGAAACTGCGCCACATAAGTCTTGGTTTTGGGCAAAGAATCGAAAACCCAGAACGCGCGCCATCCCGAATCCGCCGTCATTCGTTGCGCTGCCGCCCAGGCCAATGATGATTTCTTTCGCTCCGTGCTTCGTCGCATCCAAGGTCATCTCACCCACACCGAACGTACTCGCGTGATCCGGATCTCGCTCGTTTTCCGGTAGCCGTCGCATTCCGGAGGCTTCGCTCATTTCCATCACGGCGATTCTTCCGGACTCAATCCAGGCGTAACGCACGTCGATCTCGCGGCCGAGCGGATCGTGTGCGTTGCATTCCAACCAAGAACCGCCACGCGCCTGGGCAATTGCTTCAGCCGTTCCCTCGCCGCCATCGGCCATCGGGACGATCTCGATCTTCGCATTCGGCGACGCGTCGCGCAGCCCTTTCGCGATGTTTTGGGCCACCTCGCGCGCGTTGAGGGAGCCTTTGAATTTGTCTGGGGCAATTAGAATCCGCACGAAAGCAATTTCATCGCGTGCCCTGCACTTGTCATCCTGAGCGAAGCGAAGGATCTCACCCGCTCGCCGCTGCACCACTCAAGGTGGCTAGTGTGACCGCTACTTCGAGTGTGCGGTTCCTCGCTCCGCTCGGAATGACCGAGCATTGAACGTTGGGACGTTGAGCGTTGGACGTTTTCTTCAGGCCTTCAGCTTACGTTCCAAGATCTCTCCTGCCACCTGTGGATTCGCTTTGCCTTTCGACAATTTCAGCACCTGCCCCTTAAGAAAATTCAGCGATGCGACGTTACCTCCCTTGAAATCCGCAACCGGTTTTGGATTTGCCTTAATCACTTCATCACAGAGCGTTTCAATGGAGCCCGAATCGCTCAGTTGCTCGATCCCTTTCTCCTTCACAATCGCGGCTGCATTTCGGCCAGTCGCAAACATTTCCGCGAAAACTTCCTTGCCCTGTTTGCCGCTGATTTTTCCGACCTCGATCAGACTAACCAATTCATCGAGCGCCTCGGGCGGAATCAGACAATCGTGGATAGTTTTACCAGCAGCGCTCAGCGCGTTTTGCAAGTCGTTCAAAATCCAATTTGCAATATTTTTCGGTTTCTTGGCGCCTTTGGCAGCCATCTCAAAATATTTTGCCAGCGCCAGATCGTTTGCCAGCACGGCGGCATCGTAGGAGCTCACTTGGTATTGTTCGACGAAGCGGGCGCGTTTTGCCTTTGGTAACTCGGGAACGCGTTCTCGCACGTCGGCTACTAAAACGTCAGTTTTCACCGGCACCAGATCGGGATCGGGGAAATACCGGTAGTCGTGTGCGAATTCTTTTGTGCGCATGAGAAAGGTTTCGCCAGCGGTATCGTCCCAGCCGCGCGTCTCCTGCTCGAGTTGTTCGCCGCTCTCAAGGACACTGATCTGACGCCGAATCTCATAAGCGAGGGCCCGCCGTACGCCGCTGATCGAGTTCATGTTTTTGATCTCAATTTTTGCGCCGAGTTCGGTTTCCTTTTCAGGCCGCACGGAAACATTGCAATCACAGCGGAGCTGCCCCTTTTCCATGTCAACGTCGCTCACTGCCCCATAGATCAGGATTTGTTTTAACGCGGTTAGAAATGCGAACGCCTCCTCTGGCGAATTGATTTCCGGTTGCGTCACGATCTCCATCAATGGCGTGCCCGCGCGATTGAAATCAATTCCTGTGCTGTTTTCTAAATGAAGACTTTTTGCTACGTCTTCCTCCAAATGAATCCGCACGAGATGCACTTCCTTATCGGGAGTTGCGATGTTTTTCTGTGCATCTTTCGGGTAAGCTAGATCATGTAATGGCACGCTGCCGTTCGTGCAAAGCGGCATGTCGTATTGTGAAATCTGATAATTCTTCGGCATGTCCGGATAGAAATAATTTTTGCGATCAAACTTGCTGACCGTTGCGATGTCGCATCCGAGCATGAGCCCGGTTAGAACGGTCATGCGCAGCGCTTCCTGATTCATCACTGGCAATGCTCCAGGCAGACCGAGGCAAATTGGACAAGTGTGTGTGTTCGGCTCCGATCCAAATTCAACGGGAGAATCGCAAAACATCTTCGAGCGTGTCTTGAGCTGCACGTGTACTTCCAAGCCGATAGTGGCGATGTAATTCATACCGGCTGCAACATCCGTTGAAGCGTTGAAGCGTGAAAGCGTCTTTCTCCTCTGTCATGTTGACCCGAGCGAAACATCTCTGAACGGCGGCTTGTGGCTGGGGCGAGCACAGAAATAATCAGAGATTCTTTGCTTCGCTCAGAACGACAAACAACGCGTTCCTCTTTCAACGCTTCAACGCTCCGCAATGGCGATCGCTCTTTGCCGAAGCGCGTGGTCGCACAGCACCAGCGCGGCCATTGCTTCCACTATCGGCACTGCTCGAGGAAGAACGCACGGATCATGACGTCCGCGCGCCGCGAGCTCGCTTTCCTGCTTTGAGTTCGTGACGGTTTTCTGCTGAAGCGCGATCGTAGCAGGCGGCTTAAACGCAACTCGAAAATAAATATCTTCGCCGTTGCTGATTCCGCCCTGCACGCCGCCGGAATTGTTTGTCCGTGTCCGGATTTTCCCGGCGCGCATTTCAAATGGATCGTTATGCTTCGAACCTCGCATTCGCGTCGCTGCAAACCCGGAGCCGATCTCAAAACCCTTCGTTGCCGGTATGCTCAGCATCGCTTTCGCCAGGTCTGCTTCGAGCTTGTCGAAAACAGGCTCGCCGAGCCCGGGCGCGATGCCACGTGCAACACATCCAATCACGCCGCCGACCGAGTCGCCTTCGTCGCGAACGCGCTGGATCAGCGATACCATTTGTTTAGCTGCCGAAGGGTCGGGACAGCGCACAGTATTTTTCTCCACGTCTTTCATCTTCACGGTCGCCCGATCAATCTTTGCGACAATATCATGAACCTGCGTCACGTAGGCGACGATTTCGAAATCCGGATCGAACATTAATAATATTTTTTTCGCAATCGCGCCCGCGGCGACGCGGCCAATCGTTTCGCGTGCAGATGCGCGACCACCGCCCTGCCAATTGCGAATTCCGTATTTGGCCTCATACGTGAAATCGGCGTGTGACGGCCGGAATTTCCGCGCAATCTCGCTGTAATCCTCAGAGCGAACATCTTTATTGCGCACCACAATCGCGATAGGAGTGCCGAGCGTTTTCCCTTCGAAAACGCCAGAGAGGATCTCGCATCGGTCTTCCTCTTTTCGCTGTGTCGTGATTTTGCTTTGACCCGGACGACGGCGATCCAGCTCTCGTTGAATGTCGACTTCAGAGATGTCGATCTTCGGCGGACAACCATCGATGACTACGCCGATGCCGCCGCCATGCGATTCACCAAACGTGGTGACGCGAAAGAGCTGGCCGAATGTGTTGGACATGGTTAGTCGGAAATTAAACGAGATACCGCCAAATTTGTAGGGCGTTTGTATCAAACGCCGGCGGCTGGCACAGCCGCCCTACAATTCAAATAGCCTCAAAGGCAAACTTTAGGTCGTCGATTAAATCGCGCACGTCTTCGATGCCGACTGATAACCTGACGAGTGAATTGGTAACGCCGAGTTTTTCGCGTTTTTCCTCGGGCACGGAAGCATGTGTCATCAGCGCGGGATGATTGACGAGGCTTTCCACGCCGCCCAGGCTTTCCGCCAGCGCAAACAACTCTGTGTTCTCGAGAAAACGCCGCGTTCCAGCGAGGTCGGTTTTCAGAACAATTGTAACCATTCCTCCAAAGCCGCGCATCTGTTGCCGGGCGAGATCGTGTTGTGGGTGCGATTTCAGTCCGGGATAATGGACTGATTTGATTTCGCTCTGTTCCTCAAGCCAGCGCGCAATTTCTAGCGCGTTGGCGCAATGCCGCTCCATGCGAAGCGCCAGCGTTTTCAAGCTGCGTAAAACAAGAAAACTATCGAACGCACCGGCGATCGCGCCGACCGAATTTTGCAAAAATGCAATTTGATCAGCGAGTTCCTTGTTTTCACCAACAACAACGACGCCGCCCACCAGATCCGAATGCCCATTCAAATATTTCGTCGCGGAATGAACGACAATATCGAAGCCCGTTTCGATTGGGCGCTGGATCCAGGGAGTGGCAAACGTGTTGTCGGACACGGAAATGATTTTGCGCTTGCGTGCGATTTTGGCGATCGCTTCCAGATCGATCAGCTTCAGCAGCGGATTGCTCGGAGTTTCGATCCAAACCATGCGCGTATTTGGTTTGATTGCGCGCTCGAGATCTTTGGGATCGGTCAAATCGACATAACTAAAATCAAGATTCGCAGAGCGTCGCCGCACTCGATCGAACAATCGGAACGTGCCGCCGTAAAGATCGTCACTGGCGACGATATGCGAACCGCTTTCGAGCAGCTCCAGCACGGTCGCCATACCAGCGAGCCCCGATGCAAACGCGAATCCGCGCGTGCCGCTTTCCAAATCGGCAATGCACTTTTCGTAGGCGAGCCGGGTGGGATTGATTGAGCGCGCGTAATCGTAGCCTCTGTGTTTTCCCGGGCTTTCCTGCACGTACGTTGACGTGGCATAGATCGGCGTTATGACCGCGCCTGTAGTTGGATCCGGTTGTTGGCCGGCGTGAATGGAGCGCGTGGAAAAGCCCTGTTCTTTTTTCATGTTCGGATGCGCTAGACAAACTCTCGTTCCAGGGGCGTCGCCGATTTCGGCATGTGAAGCCGGAGGTAAGAAAGCAAGTCGGTGCGCGTAATCAGCCCGAGAAATTTGTCGTCATTCATCACAATAGCGACCCGCCCGCGGTCAAATACATCCAGCAAGTCTTTGATTTTCGTGTCCGGCGGCAACGTTTCTAACCGGTCGGTCATCGCTTTTTCTACCGGATCATTGAAGTGCGATGTGTCGCGGTGCACCCTGACCAGGAGATCAGATTCGTCGATAATGCCGATGGCGCGTCCGTTCTTATCGACGACCGGAAGCTGCGAGACGTCCGACCCGCGCATCCGCTTGAACGCTGTGAGCAGCGAATCGTCCGGCCCGACCGTGATCACTTCGCCTGCTTCGTATCGGTGCGAAATCAAATCGCTCAAATCGCCGTGTGGCGGCCGGTGAATAAATCCCTGCTCGGCCATCCAGAAGTCGTTGTACATTTTTGAGAGATACTTATTGCCGGTGTCGGGAACGAGGGTGACCACACGTTTTGGTTTTGTTTGCTGCCGGCAATATCGCAGCGCACCGGCGACAAGCGTTCCGGTAGATGAACCGCCGAAGATTCCTTCCTTGTGCAAAAGGTCACGCGCGGTTGCAAAACTTTCTGCGTCATCAATCTCAAAGGCATCTGTGACCAATGACATGTCGGCAATTTCCGGAATGAAATCTTCGCCAATGCCCTCCACCGCCCAGCTTCCCGATTCGACCAGCTTGCCCATCTTGACGTACTCGTACAAAACGGAGCCGGTCGGGTCGGCCAGGATCATTTCGATTCCGCGACGTGGCTTCACACGATTGAAGAAGCGCCCAAGCCCGGTGAGCGTTCCGCCCGAACCAACTCCCACAACAACAGCATCAACATCGTGCCGCATTTGCTCCCAAATTTCGGGACCCGTTGTGCGCTCGTGCGCCAGCGGATTCGCCGGATTGCCAAACTGATTCACGTAAAAGGCGCCTGGAATTTCTTCGGCGAGTCGCGCGGCCACGTCCTGGTAATATTCCGGATGACCGCGGGTGACATCAGATCGTGTGATCCGCACTTCGGCTCCGAGCGCTCTTACGTGGGAGATTTTTTCCTGCGACATCTTATCCGGTATCACCAGCAGGACGCGATAGCCTTTGGCGCCGGCAACGAGCGCAAGCCCCAGGCCGGTATTGCCTGCTGTGGCCTCTACAACTGTGCCACCGGGTTGCAATTTCCCCTCCTCCTCCGCCGCTTCGATCATCGAGAGCGCGATGCGGTCCTTGATCGAGCCGCCGGGGTTTTGATTTTCAAGTTTGAGAAAAAGCTGACACGAGCCCGTGTCGAATTGCGTCACCTCCACCAGCGGTGTGTCGCCAATGAGCGACAGAATCGCGGGCGGTTTAATCTGCTCAATCAACGGCGCTGCAGAAGTATCGTCCATGAAAGCCTACTCGGTAGAGGGTTCGCCTTTGTGCGACCATTCCGACTCGCTGTCTGCGAGAAATTGTTGAAGCACAGGGAAACGAACTTCGCCGTAGTTCAATGCGTAACGGAGATCGCCGCCCTTGTAAATCCAAGTTGTCGGGATCCACGAGAGCGGCAGACCAGAGAATTGTTTGATCTTGTTCTCACCACGACGCGGACGTGGGTCCGCAAGGATTGTCACGTTCGGCTGATCGGCAATGCCGAATTTTTTCAGCATCGCGCGTCCCTCCTGGCCATCATCCCAAACCGAAACGAAATAAAATTTCACATTCGGATTTTCGTTAATGATTTTGGTCCACCCGCCGCTTTTAAGTTCAGCCTGGCAGTTCGAGCACCAGGGCGCCCACAAATGCACGACCGTAAGGTCCGGCGTTTTGATCGCGCCGATGACTTTTTGTTCAGCCGGAGATTCGGCGCGCAGTGAAGCTGCCGCGAGTAGTACTACGAATATCGGGAATCGGACTCTCCACATGTTGTTTCCCAAGCATAAAGGGGAAACGCTCAACGCTCAACGCCAAGCGTGCAACACGGTAACGCACGCGGTAGTGTCCGGATTCGGAAACTAGGACACTGCCTGAGCGCAGGCGCTTACGCGGGAGCCGCCGATGGAACTTCAGCCAGGTAACCCGCTCGCTGTTTGTGCTTTCGGCGCTGCCTGAGCTGGTCGAGCCAGAGATAAATTACCGGCGTACTGTACAGAGTGAGGATTTGGGAAACGATAAGCCCTCCGACGATGGCGACGCCAAGCGGTTTCCGCAGTTCACTGCCAACGCCCATTCCGATTGCGAGCGGCAACGCGCCAAACATCGCCGCAATTGTCGTCATCATGATCGGACGAAAGCGAACAAGGCATGCCTGATAAATTGAATCTTCAGGACTGAGGCCTTGATGGCGCTCGGCCTCGAGCGCAAAATCGACCATCATGATCGCATTCTTTTTCACGATGCCGATGAGAAGAATGATCCCGATGATCGACACGATGGACAATTCGTCGCCGTACAAGATTCCATCACCAACCGTTTGACCTCAGCCGTCAATCTGGCTACTGTGGCACTCCGTTTTTCGCGGAATTTTCGGCGGTCATAGATCGCCGCGACAGCGTAAAGGCCCAAGGAGCCTTATTTATTATGGTGCAAATGCAGGACGTGATGCCGAAGGCGATGAAGGACTTCCGCGAAGGAAGCATCGTCAAGGGAACAATTTTGGAGATTCGCCCGCGCGAAGTCCTGGTCGATATCAAGTACAAATCCGAGGGCGTTATTCCGTTGACCGAATTTGAGGATGCCGATTCGCTAGAAGTCGGCGACGAGGTGGAGGTGCTCCTGGAGCGGCTGGAGAACGAAGAAGGCATGGTCGTTCTTTCGAAGGAGAAAGCCGCCTACCGCCAAAACTGGAACAAAATCGTCAGTGTTTTCCAAGGTGACGGCCTGATCAAGGGCAAGGTGAAATCGGTGGTCAAAGGCGGCCTCATGGTGAACATCGGCGTTGAGGCGTTTTTGCCGGCGTCGCAGATTGACGTCGTTCCGCCAAAGGATTTGCAGCAATTCGTTGGCAACGCCTACGACTTCAAAATCGTCAAGGTCAATGACGACCGCAAAAACGTGGTGCTCAGCCGGCGCGAGGTAATCGAGCAGGAGCGCAGCGAAAAACGCCAAAAATTCATGGAAGGCGTGAACGTAGGCGACCGCGTAACCGGCAACGTGAAAAACATTACCGACTTCGGCGCATTCATCGATCTCGACGGCATGGATGGTTTGCTACACGTCACCGATATGACTTGGGGTCGGCTCGGGCATCCCAGCGAGTTATTGAAGGTCGGGCAGCAGTTGGAAGTCGTCGTGCTGGACATCAACAAGGAAAAAGAGCGCGTCTCCTTGGGACTGAAGCAAACCCAGAAAAATCCGTGGGACCAAATCGAGGAGCGTTTTCCGGCCGGTCAGCGCATTAGAGGCAGGATTACCAATCTTGTTCCCTACGGCGCATTTGTTGAGATTGAAGAAGGCGTAGAAGGCCTCATCCACGTCTCCGAACTTTCATGGACGAAACGGATTATGCGGCCTTCAGATATTCTAAGCGTCGGCCAGGAAGTGGAAGCCGCTGTGCTCGGCGTAAACAAAGAGGAACAGAAAATTTCACTGGGCCTGCGCCAGCTCGAGCCCAATCCGTGGGATGAAATCGAGAAGAAGTTTACCATCGGCAGCAAGGTTAAAGGTAAGATTCGCAACATGACCGCCTATGGCGCGTTCGTGGAACTGGAGGAAGGCATTGACGGCATGATTCACGTGTCCGATTTGAGCTGGACCCGCAAGATCAATCATCCCAGCGAAATGTTTAAGAAGGGCGACGAAATCGAGGCCGTGGTTATCGACATCGACAAGGTGAATCAGCGGATAAGTCTTGGGATTAAACAACTGACCGAAGACCCGTGGAAGACCATTGACGAGAAATACAAGATTGGCGATCTCGTGAAAGGTAAAGTTACCAAGCTCGCCAGCTTCGGCGCGTTCGTCCAACTACAGGATGATATCGACGGCTTGGTGCACATCTCGCAATTGAGCGAAGATCACGTCACGAAAGTGAAAGATGTCCTCAAGGTGGGACAGGAAGTCGAAGCGCGCGTCATCAAAGTGGACAAGATCGAGCGCCGAATCGGACTGTCCATCAAAGCCGCCAATTATTCTGAAGAGCAACTGCGCAAAGAAGTGGAGTCCTTCGATACGCTCCGGCCCGGCGAAGACATGGTCGGTCTGGAAAAAGCTTTCGCCGCCGCCGAGCAGGAAGAATATCGCCCCGGGGAATCGAGAAAAGCGCGCAAGGAAGCAACGGACTCAAAGGAACCAAAGCGCGAGTCCAAGAAAAAATAAGGGCCGACTTTTTTCTCGCCCGCAACAAACACTCTGAGCAAAATCAAGCCGGAGCTCCATGCGAATCCGGTTTTCTCAGTCGAAGTCTGCGTTGAGAATCATCGCATCAGCGCTCTTGGCGTTTGCGATAGCCGCCTGCGGGAATAGCAACATCGTTGGCAAATGGCGCATGTCTGGTTCCGAGGCAACGGTTTGGGAGTTCAAATCAAATGGTGCTATTCTTTTGGGTGACGCGAGTGGTAGGTACAAATTCGGCGACCAGGATCGAATTAAGATTGAGACGCCATTCGCTACAACAGTTTATGTGATAAGTGTCTCCGGCGACCATCTGCTGCTGCAGGAGCCGGGCGGCTCCAAGCTCGAGTTCACCCGAATAAAAGAAACGCGGCGGTGATGAAGTAGCGCATGCCTCCGGCTTGCGCTCTAAATTTGCCGCAAGCCGGACGCCTGCGCTACATCAGAACTCAGCGCTGCCCGGCGTGCGCGCGAAGGGGATCACATCGCGGATATTCGGGACGCCGGTGATGAACATCAACATCCGTTCGAAGCCGAGGCCGAACCCGGAATGTGGCGCCGTGCCATAGCGGCGAAGATCGAGATACCATTTGTAATCCGCAGGAACCATATCGTGCCGGCGCATGTTTTCTTGCAACACTTCGAGCCGCTCTTCGCGCTGACTGCCGCCGACGATTTCGCCGATCCCAGGCACGAGCAAATCCATCGCCGCCACCGTTTTTCCATCCTCGTTCAAACGCATGTAGAACGGCTTAATCTCCTTCGGAAAATTGAAAACCGTGACCGGACATTTGAAATGTTTTTCGGTGAGCCAGCGCTCGTGCTCCGATTGCAGGTTTAACCCGTAATCAATCGGGAACTCGAATTTCTCGCCGCTTTTCTTGAGAAGATCGACAGCGTCGCTGTAGGTAATCCGTTGGAATGGCCGCTCAACAACGAAATCAATTCGCACGAGTAACTCCTTGTCCACGAATTTTGCGAAGAGTTCCATCTCGTCGGGGCAATGCTTTCTGGCATCCGCAATCAGATATTTCACAAACTCTTCGGCGAGGGTCATGTTGCCGTTCAAATCGCAAAACGCCATCTCCGGCTCGATCATCCAGAATTCGCTCGCATGTCGCGACGTGTTTGAGTTCTCGGCCCGAAACGTCGGGCCGAACGTATAGACTTTCGACAAGGCCAGAGCGAGGGCTTCCGCTTCGAGCTGACCACTCACGGTCAAGTAAGTCGGCCGGGCGAAAAAATCTTTCTTGTAATCGATCTCGCCGTCCGTCGTTCGCGATTCGGCGGCCGCTGGATCGAGAGTCGTAACGCGAAACAATTCTCCTGCTCCCTCGCAATCGCTGCCGGTGATAATGGGCGTGTGGACATAAATGAAGCCGCGGTCCTGAAAAAACTCGTGCACGGCAAACGCGAGCCGGCTGCGCACACGAAGAATGCTGCTAAACAGATTTGAGCGGGGCCGGAGATGAGCGATTTCGCGGAGAAATTCAGGCGTGTGCCCCTTTTTCTGAAGGGGGTAGGAATCTTCCGCAGTCCCGATGACCTCGATTTTGTCCGCAACTAGTTCCCATTTTTGTCCTTTGCCCTGCGAAGCAACCAATGCGCCGCTCACGGCAATTGAAGCGCCGGTTGTAAGCCGTTGAACGTCCGCGTAATTCGATAGCGTGTTTCGCGCGATGATCTGAAGGTTGCGCAATGACGAGCCATCGTTCAGCTCGATGAATGAAAAATCTTTGGAATCACGTCGTGTCCGCACCCAGCCCTGCAGACGAACCGCATCGATCGGCGCATTACTTCGCAATGCGTCTTTTATGGGGGTTGGAGAAAGATACGTCATTTTGGCATCGAGAGATTGACTCGTTCGTCTCCCGACTCTCTCGCCGCTACCGTCGCGGCGCAACCGTCTATGTCGCTTGTCCCACTCGCTCCATTCCTCGACTTCGCTCGGAATGACAAGTTCCACGGAACGTTTGCTTCCCACGCGCCGGAAACGTCAGCGACTCCAGAACGGAGGAACCGCTCGTAGTCCGAAAGAAGCTTCATCGCATCGTTTGGTTTGAGTCGATCGGTTTTGATGGCGGCATCGACCTGGGCTTTGAGGAGCCGCATTAATTCGACTTTGTCCCACTGCGTCATGGCGAGCACTTCGCCGATGGTGCTGCCCTCGATCACTTCCTCGATGTACCAGCCCGATTCTTCGTCGGGATCGAGGAAGACATGCACCTCGGTGACGCGGCCGAACAAATTGTGGAGGTCGCCCATGATATCCTGATAGGCCCCGACCATGAACACGCCGATGTAATACATCTCGCCAGGCGGGATGCGATGGAGCGGCAACGTTTCCTTCACGTCCTGGAGATCAATGAATTTGGAAACTTTGCCGTCGGAGTCGCATGTGATGTCCACTATCGTGCCGTGTCGGTCTGGCGGCGTAGTGAGCCGATGGATCGGCATGATCGGGAAAAGTTGACCGAGCGCCCAGTGATCGAGCAGCGATTGGAACACAGAGAAGTTGCAAATGAATTGATCGGCCAGGGTAACTTCGAGGTTCTTGACTTCGTCGGGCACATAACGCAGGCCGCGATGCATGTTTACAATTTGATGCGCGACTTGCCAGTAAACGGTGTCGATTTTCGCCTTCGATTCGAGATCGAGCAGGCCGAGATCGAACGTTTGCTGCGCTTCTTCCTTTATCTGTTGAATATCGTGCAAACTCTCGAGGCGATTTCCGCGCCTTAAGCGCTGTTTTACGTCGAGGATGTCGCCCACCAGTTTGTGATCTTTTTCGCCGGCTTCGACCTTGAGCTTCGGCGCAGTTTTTTCGATGGCGCTAAATGCCTCCAACACGAGCACCGAATGGTGCGCGACAATGGCGCGACCGCTTTCGCTCACAATGATGGGATGCGCGACCCCTTCGGAATCGCACACGTCCATGATATTCCAGACCACGTCATTGGCGTATTCCTGGAGAGAATAATTTGTCGAGCTATCGAAATCACTGCGCGATCCATCGTAATCCACGCCGAGACCGCCGCCGACATCGAGATACCCGAGTTGATGCCCGAGTTTGCAAAGCTTTGCGTAATAGCGCGCCCCTTCGCGCACAGCGCGTTTGATCGTTGAAATGTCCGGCACCTGCGAGCCGACATGGAAATGAAGGAGTTTTAGGCACTGAGTCAGACCGGCTTCTTTCAACATCTGACTGGCAGCCACGAGATTGGTGGTGTCGAGGCCGAATTTCGCGTTCTCGCCGCCGCTCGGGGACCATTTCCCAGAGCCTTTGCTATACAAGCGAGCGCGAATACCAATGTATGGCTCGAGGCCGACTTCTTTTGACGCGCGAATGATCTGTTCCAGCTCTTCCAGCTTTTCGACGACGATGATGACCCTTTTGCCAAGTTTGCGACCAAGCAGCGCGATGCGAATGAAAGCGGGATCTTTGTAACCGTTGCAGATGATCAAACTTTCAGGGTCTTTCTGCATGGCAAGCGCAGCAACCAGCTCCGGTTTGCTGCCCGCTTCGAGGCCAAAATGAAATTGTTCTCCTGCATCGACGATTTCCTCTATCACCTCGCGCAGCTGGTTGACTTTGATCGGAAAAACGCCTCGATACTCATTGCGATAACCAAACTCAGATATCGCGCTTTGAAATGCGCGGTTAATTGCTTCGACGCGGTGCCGAAGCAAATCCTGAAACCGAATCAGCAATGGAAAACCGAGGTTTCTCTCGCGCGCCTCATTCACCACTGCCAGGATGTCGATGGAGCCACCGTTATCTTGCAACGGCCTTGCTTCGACGTTGCCGGAGCTATTGACAGTAAAATAACCCCCGCTCCATCCGTCCACGTTGTATGTGGCAATGGCGGACTCAAGGTCCCACTCGGTTTTCATTTCAATTCGTTACGCGGCCGCGGTAACGACAGAACGCATATTCAATCAGCGCGTCGAACATTCAAGCCCGCGCCACCAAAATTTTCACATTACTCACTGTCCTATGCGACCTATGGGATGGATAAAGTGCACCGCTTGTTTTTCATTTCGCTGCGGATAACGTTCGCTTGTGAACAAAACGGTGATCGAGGTGCAGGTGCGGGCAGTGTTGCCGACAAGCGGCGGGTGCGCGGTGTTTATTGGCAATGACGAGAAAGTGTTCATCATCTACGTCGATCAAACGGTGGGCAGCGCGATCACCATGTTCATGCGTCAGATCACCAAGGAGCGGCCGCTCACTCACGATCTGATAGCGCATTTGATGACCGCTCTCGGCGCAAGGGTTGACCGAGTCATTATCAATGATCTGAAAAATGCCACCTACTACGCGCGGGTCATCATCCGGGTCCAAAACGAGTTGCAGCAGAAAAAGATTATCGAGCTCGATGGGCGACCGAGCGATTGCATTGCCATGGCTACTCAGCAGAAGGCGCCCATTTATGTCAGTCAGGACGTCTGGGATGAAGTGGACGATATGAGCGACGTCTTGCGCAAGATGGAGGAAGAGGGACTGAGGCCGGAATCAGAAACGGAAGAATAGCGCGATGCTCGATCGAGTTAGGTAAGCGTTGAAGCGGTTGGAAATCGCGGAGAACAGCCCGCTTTGACGCTTTAACGGTTTAACGATTCAACGCGGGCGCTAACCCAGTAAATCGCCGTAGCGTTTCTCGGCTAATTCGAGGCAACGCGCCAGAATTTCCGCGGCGGTGTTGAGGTGGAATGCCTCCTCTACCAACCGGCGACATTCAGGAATCTCCAGGCTTTGCACCGCGCGCTTGACTCTCGGAACGAGGATCGCGGCCGTACTGAGCTCGTCTACCCCGAGACCCAGTAAAAGTGGCACGAGCGCGATATCTCCCGCCATTTCTCCACACACGCCGACCCAGATATTGTTGGCGTGGCCCGCATCGGCAATCATCTTAAGCAAACGCAACACTGCCGGATGCGTCGGCTGGTAAAGATGCGCGATCTTCTCGTTCACGCGATCGACCGCGAGCGCATATTGAATCAGATCGTTTGTACCAATACTGAAAAAATCGACCTCCGGTGCAAGCACGCTTGCACAGATGGCAGCGCTCGGGATTTCGACCATCGCGCCAACTTCGATTTTTTCGGACGCGTCGATTTTCGCGCTGCGTAACTCTTCTTTACACTCGCCGAGGATTGTGATTGCGCGGCGCAATTCATCCAGCCCCGAGATCATAGGAAACATGATCTTTACGTTGCCCACGACGCTCGCACGCAGAATTGCCCGCAACTGCGTCTTGAAGACTTCGACATTCTCGAGACAGAAACGGATCGCGCGCCAGCCAAGGAACGGGTTCAGCTCGTCGGTAATATCTACTGTGCCCGGAGCCAATTTATCGCCGCCGAGATCAAATGTTCGAATAATCAACGGATTTGGCCGGACGCGCTCTGCGACTCTTCGATAAGTTTCATATTGTTCCTCCTCTGTCGGCAGCGTAGTTCGGTTCAAATATAGGAACTCGGTGCGATAAAGTCCGATGCCCTCGGCACCGTTGGCCGCCACGGCGCCAACGTCTTCCGGGAGTTCAATGTTTGCCGATAAAACAATGTGACGCCCATCGCGTGTAGTGGACGTTGTCTCGCGCAGTTCTTTCAGCTTCGCCGTGACTTTGGCTCTTCGTGATTCGATCGCCACGTAGCGCGCAAGTGTTTCCGGCGTCGGATCGACGATCAAACAGCCATCATTTCCATCAAGGAGAACATGCTGGCCGGTCTCCAGTTTTGCTGTGATATCGTGCAAGCCGACCACGGCCGGAATGTTGAGGGAACGCGCTAAGATCGCCGCATGCGAAGTGCGACTACCGAGATCTGTGGCGATTCCGAGCACCTTCGCCCGGTTCATGCTTGCGGTGTCCGAAGGGGTGAGATTATGCGCAACCAGAATGTGTGGCTCCGTCAAGGCAAGAAATGTCTTGGGTGCCTTCCCCTGGAGGTTGCGAATTACCCGTTTTGTTACGTCCTGAATATCCAGCGCGCGCTCTCGCAAATAGGGATCATCAATCTTGTTCAGGGTCTCGGCGTAACGCGTGGCGACCTCTTGGAAAATCCATTCTACATTGCATAGATCGGTCTCCAGCTTGCGGAGCACTTCGTCGATTAAAGTGCGATCCTCGACTACCAGCAGATGAGCATCGAAAATCGCGGCATCTTTTGCTCCGATCGATTCCGCAATACGCTGCTGCATCTCCAGAATCTGCATGCGCGTTTGGATGAGGGCCGTTTCGAAACGACTAATTTCATCCGTCACCTGGGAAGAAGCGACGCGATAACGCACAACTTCATCCAATTCATCACGGACGACATGGACCTGGCCACGGGCGATGCCAGGCGACACTCCAGCTCCTTCAAACCGAATTTCCTTCGATGCGTTGTCGCCGCTCATCCACTTGGGAGAGTAAGGCAGATGTCAAACATTGCGAGTCGGACAGGTCGGAACCGGTCGGACGCTCAATCTTCGTTAAAGCGCGCGTTGATCAGTTCTTGGAGTTCCTCCATTGCTTTTTCCGCGTCCGGTCCATCGCAACGAATACGCAGTTTCGATCCCTGCCCGGCAGCGAGCATCATAAGGCCCATTATGCTTTTGCCGTTTACTTCCTCGCCTTCCTTCGAGACCCAGATTTCCGAGCGGTGACGGCTGGCGATGCGCACAAACATTGCGGCCGGCCTGGCATGCAGTCCGAGTCGATTCACAATTGTAATTTCTTTCTCGACCTTCAGCGCGGCTGCCGCGCGGGTCGCTCTTCGGGACAATAAGGCCATTACGTCGTTGCTCCTTTCTGCTCCATCAAACGGAGCAGCTTCGCGTTAAAATCAAGGGCGGCGCTTTGACCCAGTCCTTTCAATTTTTCATCCATGGCCGCGACCTCGATCAAGCGCGCCATGTCCCGGCCGGGCCTGACGGGAATAGTCACATGCGGAACTTTGAGTCCGAGGATTTCGTAAAATTCGCGGTCGAGCCCGATGCGATCCACTTCTTCTACATCCTGCCAGTCCTTCAGTGTGACAACGAGGTCGAGGCGCTTTTCGACTCGGATGCTGCCTATCCCAAAAATCTTCGCCACATCGATAATGCCGATCCCGCGCACTTCCATATGATTTCGCGTGAGCTCGGGGGCCGTCGCCATGAGCTCGCGTCCTTCGAGCATGGTGATCCGCGTAACGTCGTCTGCCACCAGGCTGTAGCCGCGTTCGATCAATCCCAGCACGCACTCGCTTTTTCCAATGCCGCTCGCCCCGCGAACCAAAACGCCGACTCCCAAGATGTCCACCATGCTGCCAAATTCGGTCACCGTCGGCGAAAAATCCATCTCCAGTGCAATCGTTGCAGCATTGATGAATTTCATTGTGATCATTGGGGTGCGGAACACCGCGATTTTTGCGGCCCCGGTCACAGCCACCAGCTCCGGCGCAAGATGAAATCCGCGTGATACCACCAGGCATGGAATCTTGTGCTCGCACATCTTTCGGAATCGCCGGATGCGCAGTGTCGAGGACAAGCTCTTGAGGTAAGAATGTTCCGCCGCGCCCAATACCTGCACCCGTTTCTCGGCGAAATACGTGTAGAAACCCGAAAGAGCCAGGCCGGGGCGGTTGATGGTCGGCTCGCGAATTTTCCGATGGAATCCCACCCGCGGGCCTTCCAGTTTCATCTGTAGCTTATCGGCGTGAGAATTGTAAAAGCCCTCAACGGTGACAACCGGAACGCTTTTCTGCTGATCGCTCGTAGAAGTAATCGTCTGAGTCCCGCGTTGTTCCGCCATGAGGATTAACTTCTAGCGTGAAGAACGACCAATTTCCAATTCGCCGTTGTCTACCATGTCTTCCACGCTCAACACCCGCATACGTTTGCGGTAGAGGCGGCCCCACGCGTGCATCATCTCCACCGTGGGTTGGAAGAACTTCTGGGCGATCAGCGTGGGCACAAACGCACTCAGGATAACTAAAATGTCAGGCCGGTGGCCATGAGCAGCGTGGTGTAGCTCGCTTCCTTGATCCTCATGTAATGCAAACGGGCAAGCGGAAACACGCCCGCGATTTTAGTCACGATTTTCAACGTTAGAAACACGCTGATCACTAGCAGTCCCGTCCACAGCGCCGGCAGCGAGACGTACAGACCAGCCTTGATAAAGTAAAAAGGCGTGAACACCGTAAAGGCGATGCTGCGCATGCGCCGGACCAGCGTTTTGTCGCGGAGAAATACGCCGGCAAGAACAAGACCAAGAAGATACGCTGGCAGCACCGCCTCGCTTTTGGCTGTTGTAGCCAGGCCGCCGAGAAAGAAAAGAACGAAAAAGATGAATTTGACCTCGGGTTCACTCACCTGCGTTGCGCCGAGGCGCGTGATAATCGCTTGTGTCCAGCGCGGCATGAACCAGAGGACGATCAACGTCACGATCACAAACAGCAGGAGCCAGACATTATAGTTCGCAAACAACATGCCCAGCGCGAGCACCGTCCCGAAATCAGTAATGAAACACGCAGCAAGAATCATTTTGCCCATGGCAGTATCGCTGAATCCGCCCTCGATCATGACGGCGTAAACGACCGCGACCGATGTTGTCGAAAGCGCGATTCCTGCGATTTGCGCCTGGTGCAGAGGCCAGCTAAAAACGAATTGCGCAACAAACCAAACGAAGCCGAATGGGACAGCAAAAGAAAGCACTCCGATCAGAACGCTCACCCGCCAATTGGCCTTCAACGAAACTGGATCGATTTCTGCTCCAGCGAGAAAGGTGAGCACGCCACTGCCAAGCAGGGCGAGAAAGTTGGTCCACTCCGTTGATTGCAGTACGTGATGCAGATGTCCCGTGCCAGCGCCCGGAGCAGCAATCCCGATATGCAACGTGCCGCCCTCCAAACCGACGGCAAGATTGCCGGCAACAATGCCCACCAGAATTTCAACCAGTGCAACCGAGATTCCCGTCCGAATCGAGACTAAGCTACCGATGAGCGCTAATCCCATCCAAACCGCAGCGATCAACCAGATATTTTCGAGCATAAAAAAACTCCTTCTTTCTTGGAAGGAGTCATTAGCTCACGCGGTTTTCTCCCGCACCGGCGGGGGAAGGCAAACTCCATTGCCTTACCCACACTCTACAACACTCCCTTTGTCATGTCGAGCGAAGTGGAGATTTGCCGTTGCACCATGAGGGTGCTGCCACGGGATTCGTCGACTTTGTTCGGAATGACGACGCTGAGGCGCCGTCACATCTTGAAGCGTTCGCCGAGATACAGTTGGCGGCTGATGGGATCGTTGATCAGAAAATCTTTTGTGCCTTCGCTCTCTACCCGGCCATCGTAAATCAGATAGGCGCGGTCCACGATTGAGAGGGTCTCACGCACGTTGTGGTCGGTGATCATGATGGCGAGCCCCGACTTGCGCAGGTTTACGATGATCTGTTGCACGTCATATACCGCAATGGGATCGACACCGCTGAACGGCTCGTCCAGCATTAACAACTTCGGTTGTGTGACCAGCGAACGCGCAATGGTTAAGCGTCGCTTCTCGCCGCCGCTCAAGGTTAGTGCTGTGTTTTTTGCAATCCGCTCGATCCCAAACTGGTGAAGCAGTTGATCGCAACGGTTCCGCCGCTCGGCCTTGTTCAGCGGAAGTGTTTCCAAAATCGCAAGAATATTTTGTTCCACCGTCATCTTCCGAAAGATCGATTCCTCCTGCGGCAAATAACCCATCCCGAGCCGGGCCCGTTTGTACATGGGGTAGTCTGTGACATCGGTGCTCGAAAAAATCACGCGGCCGCTGTTTGGCCTCACCAAACCAACGATCATGTAAAAACTCGTGGTCTTGCCGGCGCCATTCGGCCCGAGGAGTCCGACGATCTCGCCCGCGCGAACATGCATGTTCATACCGTCCACGACGGCGCGACCGCCATAAATCTTGACCAGTTCCTCGGTGGTCAGAACAGTTTCCGCTTTCGTTGTGACGGGCGGATGAATCTTGGCAGCTGAAACTGGCGCAGTCTGGCTAATCATGGTTTCGGCAAAGACGGGGCAGGCGAGATCTGCGACGTCGGTGGACTCTGAGAAGGAGTTGCTCCGGCCTTCTTTTCCTCATTCGGCTGTTGACGAATCTCCGTGCGGCTTGGTCCGTGAGTAGTCAATTGGCTGTTTTGATTAATGACCATAACTGTATCAGGACTGGTCGCCACGTGCATGTTTAATCCCTCCTGCACGCGCGGGGTTCCTTTCAATTCAACATCGCCGGTTGCTGCCGTATAAGTGGCTCTATCCGCCCGGCCAACGGCGCGCGTTGGTTGCCCGCCATTGGGATCAGGTCGCTCGCGCACCAGCCCAACATTCCCTTCGGCAACGGCTTTCTCCAAACCCTGATTTTGTCCTTTGGTAATGAACACTGTTAGTTTGTCACATTGAAGATTGAAACGCGGATCGGTTACCTTCACCCGGCCGGTGAAGATGCCCGTGTTCTTTGTTGAATCAAAGAAGGCTTCATCGGCGTAGATGTCGGTTACGGTCGGTGCGTTCGACTGCAAGCCAGTAGAAGGCTGGCCAAATAATTTCGTGGCAGGCGAGATATTTTCTTTTTTGGCCGCCGCTTTCTTCGCGTTCTTCTGGGGCGCAACGCGGGAAGCTTCCGGGGACTCCGCAGCAGTCTGTCCTTGGACCCGGGCCCCAGTCACACAGGCGACAAATATGATGAACACCGCCAGTTTCTTCATTCGCCGCTGTTCGGTTTGGCAGTCAAATGCGATTGATCAGTGATCACCATTTTCACATTCCCGATCAATCGCCCGGTCCGGGTGTTCGTATCGAAATACACTGAATCGCCAGCAATGTTGAAATCCGCGCGGTGGATCGTCGTGCGTTCCTGCGAACTGAGGACCCGGGTTTTTAAATCCAGTACCGACGTGTGCATGTCGATTTGCAGATCGGGCTGATTCCCCGGGGTATAGGTCGTAATTTTGAGGCGTTCAAATCCTATATGTTCCTGATCAATCCGGTGCGCTGTTCCTGCTTCAAATCTTCCCCGCAGATGGCCTTCGCCATCGAAATCCGGCAACACAAGGCCCTTGGCTTCATGGCCGATTGGCAGGGGGATGTTTGTTAAGTTCTGTTCGCCGAGAGAGGCGCTCGGCGTCGCTGTCGCGCGAGCCTTCTTTCTACGGCCCTTTGACTGGCCGGCCAGGTGAGGCGCCGAGATTAAAACGGACAACGCGACCGATAACAACCACACAAGCCAACCCCGATATGCAGAGCGACCGCTACGAAACGGCAGCATGAATAGCCTTTAACATGCGCAGATGCTTCGGCAAATCCTTTAGCGGAATCTGATTCGGCCCATCCGACAATGCGCGCACCGGATTTTCGTGCACCTCCATAAAGATCCCATCGCAGCCTGTGGCCATGGCGGCCCGGGCCAGCGCCGGGGCGAGGACGCCGTCACCCGATGTCGAGTCCCCTGCCCCACCTGGCCGCTGCACAGAATGCGTCGCGTCAAAGATCACGCGATATCCCGCTTCGCGCATCCAATAGAGCGAGCGCATGTCGGCGACGAGATTGTTATAGCCAAACGTCGTACCGCGCTCCGTGAAACAAAACTTTGAGTTGCCGAAGGCGATCAGTTTTTCGGCAATGTTTCGCACGTCCCATGGCGCGAGGAACTGACCCTTTTTCACATTGATCGCGCGACCTGTTTCCGCCGCAGCGCGCAGCAGATCCGTTTGCCGGCACAGAAACGCCGGGATTTGCAACATATTGATCCATTCGCCAGCGAGCTCCGCTTCCTTCGGAGAATGAACGTCGGTCGTGACTGGCATTTTCAGGTCACGCCCAATGGCCGAAAGAATGTCGCAGCCTTCCCGTACGCCGATTCCGCGAAACGAACGGACTGAAGTTCGATTTGCCTTGTCGTACGAGGCCTTAAAAATGAAATCAACGTCTGCGGTGGCGCAAATCTCGGCGATCCTTTTGGCCATGCGCCAGACAAACTTCTCCGACTCCATCACACACGGCCCGAGAATAAACGCTGGGCGTTTGCCGCCAATACTGATCTTCCCGATCTGCAATGGTTTTGATTTGGCCATGAATCTCTAAGGAAAGCAGGAACGTAGGAAATTTAAAGGGCTGCTTCCTGTTTTCCTGCGTTCTTTAGAGATTTTCCCTTCCAAAGATCGTAAATTGCGAATGGAGCATACAACCCGAGAAAAAAGACCAGTGCGACTCCGTGCATTTGCAGAAGGTACAGCGGGCGCGAATCGGAAAGAAAACTCAAAATGGAAAACGCCTCGGGTTTATGCAGCAAAAAGCCGTAGTTGAAGCCAGTTAGTTCGTCGGCGATAAACGTGACCACAAAATAAAACTCCGACCACAGCCACACGCGCACGATCGACATCGGATACGGCCGGTATCGGCGGGTTAACATCAGGAAAATCACGCCAATGATGATACCGCAGTGCGAGGTGAAAAAACTGATAAACCGCCAATCTGGAAAGCCAAAGCGCAGGTTTGGCGTGAGCACAGCCTGCAACGTGCCGCCAATCCCCCAGAAATATGCCACTTCGAACCAACGCTGATTTCCGGTGCACATCGCCACGATCACAACGACCATGCCCCAGTCGCACATCTGCATCGGCAACATTTCCTGCCAATTCGCAACGCCATGGCTGCGGATAAAAACCAAATAGACGACGTAGTTCAAGACGAGCACGGCCGAGAGGACAGCGATAATCACGTTTTCAACTCGCTGTGATTTTGCGCGCCGCACGATGGCGGCAAGCGCGAACGGCAGCACGATCGTGAGAAAGATGACCGTGAGATGCGGCAGACCGTAGGGTTGAAATTCAGGTTCCATGCGTCGTTGTACCGTCGGTTGTGTCAACCGCCGACTTTAAAAGGAAGGCGCTTGACACAAGCGCCTCTACAAAATCATGCGTGATCGATGCAACTTAATTCAGCGGATCACCCAGAGACTGCACGGAATGACGTCGGTGATCCAAGCGATGTTACTAGGCAGCGGCTGGCTGGTTTCGCCCTTTTTCTGCAGCGGCACCACAAGCAAATCGGCGTTCACCGATTGAACAAAATCCGAAGCAATCAATCCAGTATTCCCGCGGATGCAGCGGGCTTCGATCGGCACTTCGGTTGCGCCAGCTGATAAAACAAATTTTTCCAGCGCCTCTTCTTCATCATCGTCCCGTCTGAGATTTTCATGTCTTCCTGCATCGGCGCGAATCGATGCGCGGGCTTCATCGAAAGTGGTAATGACACGGATAACATAAAGCCTTTCGCATGATTCCGCCGCAGCGAGCGGCAGCGTGCTTATCAAGGCTTGTAGTCCGTGGTCGCTATAATTAGCAATAAAAACGATCCTGCTCAGCGGTCTAGGGTTCACGAGCGGTTTGGTGAAAAGCATTACCGAGCAGGGCGCTTCTCGCACAAGCCGGCGCGCGACGTTGCCCAGAAACGGATGCAACACCACTTCCTTCTCCAGAGCGCCCGCTACTACCATGTCGATCTTCTCACGAGCGAGTATGCGCAAAATAGCATCAGCCGGGTCTCCTTCTTCATAATGAATCGTTGAATCGGTAGGAAGCTGCAGCTCTGTGAGCGCATCGTGAAACTTCTTTGCCGTTTCTTCATTTGGCTTGCCGGCGTAGATCAGATGAAGATCGGCGGAAAAACGTTCTCGGATTCGCTTTGCTTCGGCAAAAACCTGCTTGAAGCGCGGCGAAAACGCCGTCGCTACGGCAATGGTTTTGTAAGACGATGGATCGCGCATCGAAGTGAACGTCAACTTCGTGTCTCGTGAGCATTAGGCAACTCAGGGAAAGAATGACGAAATCCGAATGACGAACCATCATGATAGGGCTTCTTCGTCATTCGGACTTTCGGGCTTCATTCGTCATTCGTGCTTCGGGATTGTATCTCAATCCGCTTTCCATTTTCCATTTCCTCTGCGAATTTTCGCAAATGCGACGCGCGATTTATCCCGGCAGCTTCGATCCGGTGACAAACGGTCATTTGGATGTGATTGAGCGTGCGCGAAAACTGTTCGACGAAGTCGTGGTGGCTGTCGCGCACAATGACGAGAAACAACCGCTTTTCTCGTTAAAGGAACGACTCGATTTGCTGCGAGAGACCGCCGGCACGATCGGCGGTGTGCGAATCGCTGAATTCAGCGGACTACTTGTCGAGTTTGCCAGGGCAGAGAGCGCGGGAGCGGTAATCCGCGGTTTGCGGGCGGTATCCGATTTCGAGTTCGAATTTCAAATGGCGCTGATGAATCGAAAACTGGCTGCCGCGGTAGAAACGATTTTCTTAATGCCAAAGGAGGAATACACGTATCTCAGCTCCCGCATCGTGAAAGAAATCGCGCGCCTCGGCGGGGATGTCTCGAGGTTTGTTCCAGCATGTGTGGCGAAAGCGCTGGGTAGGAAATGTAGTTAACACATGCGAAAGGGATCGGCTCATGAAAGTGCATCTGAAACAAATTCCAGCTCAGGGTCTGCATCTGGAAGGAGAAGAGGATTGCCCGATCCAGGAACTGGAATCGGAGGGAATCCGTTGCGTTGGGCGTTTGCATTACGATCTCGACCTTGGCGTGGCAGGACTCGCGCTTTGGGCGAATGGCTCGCTGTCCCAGCCAGTTGAGCTGTTTTGCGTGTCATGTCTGGAAAAATTCGTGTACGAGATCCGCGTGCCGGCATTCGCCGTACACATGGAGCTCCACGGGCCTGAGACGGTCGATCTTACCCCCTCTATTCGCGAGGAAATTTTACTAAATCTCCCAGCGCATCCGCATTGCGACAGGGATGGCAATCGAGTTTGCAAGGCGAAACAGGTCAAGACTACAGAGCAGCGGATGAAGCGGAAGTCGGATTGGAGCGCGCTGGATCAATTGAAGCTAAAACGTTGAAGCGTGGAACCGTTGGAGGATTGAAGCGGCCCCGATTTAACGCTTTAACGGTTAAACGAATCACCCAGGTGGTGGTTGTAATTCCGACGAATGATGCTTCTGTAACCGCCTGCTATGGGAGTCCCAAAACGCAAAACATCCAAGATGCGCTTACGCATGCGCAAAGCAGCGAACCGTTGGCACGCTGCGCATCTGAACAAGTGCTCTCAGTGCGGAAGCAGCGTCCCCTCGCACATCGCCTGCCCATCGTGCGGCTATTACCGCAGTCGACAGGTGTTGACGCTCGAAAGCAAGTAACACGTAAACTCGTAGAAGCGTTGAACCATTAAAGTGATAAAAGACAAAGCTACAACGCTTTAAGGCCGCTCTAATTTTCACTTTGCATTCGGCGACTAAAGTTTGCAAAGTTTCGGACTAATGAAGATCGCCCTCGATGCGATGGGCGGTGACTTTGGCCCGCCTAACCTCGTTGCTGGCGCCGTGATGGCGTTGCGCGAGTACCAGCAGATTAAGAAGCTTTATCTCGTCGGAGACTCCGCCGAGATAGTAAACGAGTTGCGCAAACATCAGTGCAACGATTCGCGCGTCGACATTGTGCATTCCACTCAAGTCGTCGAGATGAGCGATCGCGCCTGGACAGCCGTTCGTCGAAAAAAAGATTCATCAATCAGTCGCGCTGTCGATGTGGTGAAGCGCGGTGATGCGGACGCGGTGGTGAGCGCCGGGCACACAGGCGCGGCCGTCGCTGCGAGCATGATTAAATTACGCACGCTTCAGGGGATCGACCGGCCCGGCATCGCGGCGGTCTTGCCTACGCAGTTTAATGTTTTTGTTTTGATCGACGCCGGCGCAAATATCGACGCGCGCCCGGAACACCTTTTGCAATACGCCATCATGGGCTCGGTCTATTCCAGCCACGTTCTCCGCTATAAAAACCCGCGGGTCGGTTTGATTTCGTTAGGCGAAGAAGATGTCAAAGGCAACGACCTGACAAAAGAGGCCTTCAAAATGTTGAAGAAGAGCTCGCTGAATTTTCGGGGCAACATCGAAGGCCGGCATTTGTTTGAAGACCCGGTGGAAGTGGTTGTATGTGACGGTTTTGTCGGCAACGTGATTTTGAAAACGTGCGAATCGATTTCAGTGGCGATTTTCAAATGGCTTAAACAGGAATTGACGCGCTCTAAAATTCACATGGTTGCGGCCTATCTGGCGCGGAAGGCATTTCGCGTAATCAAAGACAAAACGAATTATGAAGAGTACGGCGGCATGCCGCTGCTTGGTGTGAATGGCATTTGCATCATCGCGCACGGTGCGAGCACGCCGTTGGCGATCAAAAATGCGCTACGAGTGGCGGCCGAGTCCATTGAACAGCAGGTGAACCCGCATATCGTCGAGGAGATTCGCCGTTATCATGAAACGACAGCCCCGCTCGAGCCCGCGCTCCAGTAAAACGCTGCGCACGGTCTCAATCATCGGCACAGGAAGTTATGTGCCCGAAAAGGTTCTGACCAATGAGGACCTCTCGCGCATGGTCGATACCAGCGACGACTGGATCACTACGCGCACCGGCATCAAGGAGCGCCGCATCGCCGCAAAGGATGAAAACACCAGCGATATGGCAACCAAGGCCGCGCTCAAGGCAATGGAGCAAGCCAAGATTTCGCCGAAGGAAATCGATCTCATTATCGTGGCAACGGCAACTCCCGATATGCTTTTCCCAGCCACGGCCTGCTTCGTTCAGAAGAAGATCGGAGCGACCAATGCCGCTTGCCTCGATATAGCGGCAGCATGTGCAGGCTTTCTCTTTGGCTTGGAAATCGCACAGCAATTCATTACCTCACACACGCACGACACCGTCCTTGTGATCGGGGCTGAGAAATTGACATCGATCACCAATTGGACCGATCGCAACACCTGCGTTCTTTTTGGAGACGGCGCCGGCGCAGCGATTTTGCGCCACCGGGGGAGCGCTCATGGCGTAATTGCCACCCATATCGGCAGCGACGCCCAGTACACTGACATTTTGTTCATGCCGGGCGGCGGTTCGCGGTGCCCTATCACGCGGGAAAATGCGGGCATGCATTTAGCAACAATCCACATGACCGGAAAGGAAGTGTACAAACAAGCCGTCATCGCCATGCTTAACGCAGCGAAAAAAGCCCTCGATCAAGCCGGGCTTTCAATCGAAGACATTGCCTGCTTCATTCCGCACCAAGCAAATCTGCGCATCATTGATGCCATTGCCGATCGGCTCGGCATTTCGCGCGACAAGATGTTTGTGAATCTGGATCGCTACGGCAATACGTCCGCTGCGGCCGTAGCGATCGCGCTCGACGAAGCCAATCGCACCGGTCGGATCAAGCGCGGCGACTATGTTCTAATGGTTGTTTTCGGGGGCGGACTCACCTGGGCGAGCACGATACTCGAATGGTGAAACTGTAGCGCGTCCGCCGCGGCGGACGCCGCCCGAGTTGGTGTTTCACCGAAACGCCCTACAATCAATAAATGCTCATCGAAACGCACGCGCATCTTGATTACCCTGATTTTGCCAATGATCTCGAGGACGTGCTTCGTCGCGCGGCAGAAGCGGGAGTAACACGCATCGTAACGATCGGCACGTCGATCGAGAGCAGCCGGCAAGCAATCAATCTTGCGGAGAAATATCCGGCCGTCTACGCGGTCATTGGAGTTCATCCCGCTTACGTTGAAGAAGCGGAGGAAGATGTTTTTACGCCGCTGCGCGAGCTGGCAAAGCACCCGCGCGTTGTGGCGATCGGCGAGACGGGACTCGATTATCATCGTCTGCCGAGCGAAGAAGTGGCAAAGGAAAAGCAGGTCCAGGTCATGACCGCGCTGCGCACTGAGACCGACGAAGAAATCGAAGCGCAAATTCGCGACGGCGCTTACAAATCGAAACAAGCGAGCCTGTTTCAACAACAACTCGACCTCGCCGTTGAGCTGGGGCTCAACGCAGTGATCCATCAACGCGACGCGTGGGAGGACACGTTGAAAATGGTGCAGCCATACACGGGGAAATTGCGCGGCGTTTTTCATTGTTTCGGAGGCACGCTGGATGAGGCAAACGAAGTTCTCGATCTTGACCACCTCGTTTCGTTTACCGGAATCGTAACTTTTAAAAACGGTGCGGCCGTGCGAGAAGTCTCGGCACAAATCCCGCTCTGGAAATTCATGGTGGAAACCGATTGTCCATATCTGGCGCCTGTCCCTTTTCGCGGAAAACGCTGCGAACCTGCGCATACCCGCCTCGTAGCGGAAGCGATCGCTGCAGCACGGCAGGTTCCGTTAGAAGAAATTGCCGAAGCAACAACCGAAACCGCAGAGAACTTTTTCAGGTTCAATCGCAAATGAAAATCAATGAACCACGCGGCATCGGCATCCTGCCAACGAGATATGCGCTGGAAGCGTGTGCCACATTGCTTCTCGCGCTCTTCATCGCATCGTGCGCAGCGCCCGACACGCGGCATCAAATCGTGATCAGCACACGCGAGCAAAAGTTAGCCCTCCTCGACCGCGGCAATCTGATGGCCATTTATCCTGTCTCCACGTCCAAGTTCGGTCTCGGCGATTGGCGAGGCAGCAGGTACACGCCATTGGGTCAATTGCAGATCGCGGAAAAAATTGGCGATAATGCGCCACCGGGCACGGTCTTCAAAGATCGGCGGCGCACTGGTGAAATTGTCCTCCCGGATTCGCCGGGCCGGGATCCGATCGTGACGCGCATTCTCTGGTTGCGCGGACTCGAGCCGCAAAATGCCAACGCGTTCACCCGGGATATCTACATCCACGGCACACCGGAGGAGCGGCTGATCGGCACGCCTGCCAGTTATGGATGCATTCGAATGCGCTCGAGAGACATCATAAATTTATACGACATCGTAGGAATCGGGGCGGGGGTAACCATTATTGACAAGGGGTTGGCGTCGGCTACCCCGGGCTATGTTGCTCGCGGCACGCTCGCGATCCGGTAGGGAGATCGCTCTGCGGTGCAGCGCACCGTCGCTACCTACGGCAATTTGCCGAGATGTTCTCTCGGCGTTTGCCGCGAGAGCAAATCCATGTCCGCGTCCACCATGATTCGCACAAGTTGATGGAACCGGACTTTTGGTTCCCAGCCAAGAATTTTTTTCGCCTTTGAA
>QHMS01000244.1 GCA_003217895.1 Verrucomicrobiota bacterium | reverse complement strand
GCGAACGCGGTTATCGCCTGGTGGGCGATGTCGCATTCGATGAAGTATCTAAAAAGGCGAACGCGATCACGCCCGTGCCGGGCGGCGTTGGGCCGATGACGATCGCAATGCTGATGGCGAACACGGTAAAAGCGGCGAGACAATGGCTGTAGCCACGTATCTGCGGCCGTCTACCAAAACGGCCCACAGGGCCGTGGCTACAACTCCGGCGAAACAATTTTTCGCGTGAGCAGACTCATTATTGCCGGCTGGATTTGAGCGGCGCGAACGAAGAGCGATCCGGCACGCGGCCACAATACGGCCATGCGCGCGAGTCGATTGATCCACAGTCGCCCGCGATACATTTCGGCGCAGGCGCCAGCGAATTCGCGAAGCGTTGCTTGTTGATCTTCACCTCGCATTATTTTTGAAATGGCAATGGCCGCCAGTTCGCCTGACTGCATGGCATAATAAATTCCTTCGCCGGTGAAGGGCTCCACCACACGGGCGGCGTCGCCAATGAACAGAACGTTTTCGTGAGCGCAAGGAACCGGTGACCGCGTCAGGGGCGTGATAGTACGCCAGGATTGATTCGCAGTGATTTCAAAATGGCCCTCCGCCCATTTGCGCAATCTGGAAATCGTGGGTGGCGTGCCCACGAGGCAAAGGTTCAGCTCCGTTTCATTCACCGGAGCCTGACCGGAATAACCTTCCGGGAGAAATTGCAGCACGACGCGCCCGCCAAAATTCTGCGGCAGCGCGATGTGCGCTTGCAGCGCCACCCGTTCGCGCGCGGGAGGCGGCAGCAAATTGCACAAGCGTGCCACGGTCGAGTTGCGTCCATCCGCGCCGATCAATATTCGCGCTGAGAAATTTTCGCCGCCGGCAGTTTCGATTTTCCAATTCTCGTCGTGAGCCAACGCGGTGACCGTTGTTTCCTCGCGAACGTGCGCGCCGAGTTCGCGCGCGTGCTTTAGCAGAAGAGCATCGAACAAGCTACGCTTCACCGACAACTCGCAATCGTCACCCGTTGGAAGATCGACAATCACGTTACGCCCGCCGATGGCGATGAACTCGACCGAGTCCAGTTTGTAATGTGGCAAATCCCGGACTCGCTGTGCGAGACTAAGTCGCTGCAGCACCGGCCAGCACGATGGATTCAAGCAGTCGCCGCACACTTTTTCCCGAGGAAATCTTTCCCGCTCAAGAACAAGCGTCCGCAGACCGCCGCGCGCGCAGAACGCGGCGCAACTCGATCCGGCTGGGCCACCGCCAACGATTGCCACATCAAAAATTTCCATCGAGTAAATTGAACAGAAGGTGACGAAGGCAACGAAGATTTATCTTTTCGAATGCGGACTCTTTGTTTTCTTAGTTATCTTCTGTTCGAAATCGTTTTCCAGTTCCGGCTTCGACTCCGCTGGCGTGCGATTCAAAACCAGAGCAAATTGACTTAGATGAGTTGGTCTCTTCCCATTTTCCGCGTCGCAGGCATTCAATTGCGGATTCACATCACGTTCTTGCTGCTGATCGTCTGGCTGGCGTTCGGCTATTACGCGCAAGGCGGTTCCGCAGTTGCGGCGAGCCGAGTCATATTCGTTCTGCTCCTTTTTCTTTGTGTGGTGTTGCATGAATTCGGGCACGCGTTCGCGGCAAAGGCCTTTGGAATTAATACACCAGACATCACGTTGCTGCCTATCGGCGGAGTGGCGCGACTGGAACGCATGCCGGAGGAGCCAGTGCAGGAATTAATTATCGCGGTGGCCGGTCCGCTGGTGAATGTGGTGATCGCGCTTGGTTTGTTTGTGGCTGCCGGATCGCAAGCCCTGCTTAACCCTGCAACAGTTGAAGGCGGCGGTCTCATCGCGCAGTTGCTGACCATCAACATCATACTGGTTCTTTTTAATTTGCTGCCGGCATTTCCGATGGATGGCGGGCGCGTGTTGCGCGCTCTGCTCGCCACGCGGATGAGTTATGCGCGCGCTACGCAAGTTGCCGCGACGGTCGGCCAGGGGTTTGCTTTCGTCTTTGGCTTCATCGGGTTGCTCTGGAATCCGTTCCTGATCTTCATCGCGCTTTTCGTTTACATCGGCGCATCGCAGGAGGCGGCCCTGGCGCAGATGAAAGATGTGTCGCGCCGGTTTCCAGTTTCCAGTGCAATGGTGCGCGAATTCCGCACGCTCTCTGAAAACGCCAGTCTGCAGGAAGCGGTGGACGCGTTGCTTGCGACTTCGCAGCACGATTTTCCAGTCGTGGACGAAACCGGCAGCGTCGCCGGTTTGTTGACGCGTCACGATCTCATCGCTGCCTTGCGCAAGAACGATCCCGAGCTTCGCGTGGGCGACGTGATGCGGCGCGATATCCCGACGGTGACAACGGGCACACGCTTTGAAGACGCATTTCGCATTATGCAGGAATGCAATTGCCCGGCGGTGCCGGTGCTCGACCGGATGAAGCGCCTCGTCGGCCTGCTGACTCCGGAGAACGTGACCGAACTCATGATGGTCCAATCGGCCATGCCGCGGCGGCGGGTTTTGTGAGCAGCGTTTGGAGTTCCGCGTTTACGCGGCTCCGAGCGAAGACCGCCTAAAGGCGGAACTCCGAACCAAGTGCCGCCGGCTTCTACGTGAAGCAGACAATCCTGTCTGCTCGACTCTGCCCCGAAACCTCGCAGTCAGGATTGCCTGCGTCACGGCTCAGGAGCTGATGCGCATCGGCATTATGACGTAGAGGAATGGCGTTTGAATTTTCACAACACCCGGGCTCATCTCGTCGATGAGATCGAGAAAAACTTCGTCCTCGGTCAGTGCGCGCAAAGGCGCCATGAGGAATTCCGGATTAAAGGCGATGGAAAACTCGCGACCCTTATACGCGACCGCGATTGATTCCTTCGCTTCGCCCACCTCCGGCGTGTTGGCAGTGATGTCGATGTTGTTCTTGCTGAAATTCAGTTTGATCGAGTGCGATTTGTCGCTGGCCAGCAGGGAGACGCGCCGCAGCGAGTTCAGAAACATTTCGCGCTCGAGTTTTATTCGCTCCTTTGCTTCGCCCGGTATGACCTGCCGATAATTGGGGTAATTGCCCTCGATTAGTTTTGAGACGAGCAAAGTTTTATTGAGATCGAACGCAATCTGGCCGCTGCCCATACTCACCTTGACGTCACCGTCATCCGTAAGCAGGCGTTGCAATTCTATCACCGCTTTGGTCGGAATGATCAGGTCTGTTTCGTGGCTGCGCGGGAATTCCAGTTCGATTTCCGCCATTGCCAGGCGTCGTCCATCCGTTGCCACCAGCGTAAGCTTGTTGTCCTTAAAACTGAACAGAACGCCGTTGAGCACGTAGCGGGTCTCGTCGGTCGATATGGCGTAGGAAGTCTTGCGCAGGCCATCGCGTAAATCTTTCTGCCGAATCGTGACCACTTTCGCGTCTTCGAATTTCGGCAACGGCGGAAATTCATCCTCAGGCAACCCAAGAATTTTGAAGAAACTCTGGCCGCTCCGGATGGAAGCAGCATTCTTTCCATCGACATCGACCTGAATTTCGCTCGATGGAAGTTCGCGAACGATGTTAAAAAGACGGCGCGCCGGGAGAGTGGTCGCTCCGGTTTTGTCCACGTGTGCTTCGCAACTGCCGCGCACACCGACATCAAGATCAGTAGTTGTGAGATGAATTTCATCCTTGTCCGCTTGCAGCAAAACGTTGGAAAGAATCGGAAGAGTGGTGCGAGTACTGACCACGTTTTGAACTTGTTGCAGACCGTCGAGCAGTTTTTCTTTTGTAACGCTAAATTTCATGATGATCAGAGCGCTTAAGATGTAACGCCTTGGATTTTATTCGGCAACCGCAATCTCTCTGGCGTAGAAGAGGTTTGTAACTGGCCATGATCGGCATCGCAAGGTGGAAACGGGCGCCGGCTGACAGCTCAACGCTGCAGTGAACTGTCAATGAATGATATCGTCTGGCGAATGTTATCTTGCTCGACCATCCGTTTCTTTACCAGTTTGCACGCGTGCAACACTGTGCCGTGGTCGCGTCCGCCGAATGCGTCTCCAATTTCATTCAAAGACGCTTTGGTCAACTCGCGCGCCAGATACATCGCCACTTGTCGCGGGAAGGCGATGCTGGCCGGGCGCCGCTTACTGGTCATATCGGCGATGCGCACATCAAAATGTTCCGCCACACGCCGCTGAATTTGTTCGATGGTGATTGAATGCCGCGCTTCCTCCTGCAAAATGTCCTTCAGCAAGTGCTCGACCACTTCCTGTGTTAATTCTTTGCCGCTGAGTGACGCGAAAGACGCCACGCGCATCAGCGCGCCCTCCAGACGACGCACATTTGTGCGAATGCGGGTGGCGAGAAATTGGAAAACCTCGTCCCGTAATTTGATCTGCATGGTGCGCGCTTTTTTCCGCAATATCGCCATACGTGTCTCGATGTCCGGCGGCTGAAGCTCCGCGGTTAGTCCCCATTCAAACCGCGACACTAGGCGGTGCTCCAGGTTTGCGATTACCGAAGCGGGCCGGTCGCTGGAGAGGACAATCTGTTTATGTCCGTCAAAAAGCGTGTTGAACGTGTGAAAGAATTCTTCCTGGGAACGCTCCTTTCCGCCAAGAAATTGGATATCGTCAATCAAAAGAAGATCGGCCTGGCGATAACGTTTCCGGAATTTGACTAGAGTGCTGTGCTGGATCGCATCGATGAACTCGTTAATGAACAGTTCACTCGACACGTATATCACCTTCACATTTTTCTTCTTCGTCCAGACGTATTGACCAATCGCTTGCATCAAATGCGTCTTCCCGAGACCGACCCCGCCGTAAATGAACAGCGGGTTATACGTGCGCGACGGTGCTTGCGCGACGGCGAGACTTGCGGCATGCGCAATTTCGTTGTTCGGACCGACCACGAAAGATTCGAATGTGTTCCGTGGATTGAGTCCGGGCACGGTTGCGCCTGGCTTTGCGTGGCCTGGGGGTTCAAGTAAAACTTCCTTCAGCGGCGCGCTATCCTCCGCAGTCAGCGCATCAGGTCCCGAAAGCGATGAAAATCTTACCGAGCGCGGGGTGCCAAACGTAGTAACAATGGCAGTGTGCAATGCCGGCATATAGTTACTTTCGATCCAAAGCTGATAGATGTTGTTTGGAACGCCGAGAGTGAGCGTTTTATCTTTGGCCTCGATCAATTCGACGGCGGAAAACCAGCGCTTGAAACTATCGGCGCTAATTTGCGGCTTGAGCGCGGTCGATAGCCGCTGCCACAACTGCTCACATTTCTTGTCCATAGCAAACTTGTTAACAGTGTTACACAAATGCCATACGGGCTGGCACCATGGCCAATTGTTTAAAAAGACCAGCCCGAAATGGAGCCGATCTCCAGCGTAGTGCGCTGGAGAAAATCGCAGGAAAAACGTCCGAAACGCATAAATACGAGGGAAAATTGAGAATTGCATGTTTCAACGCCGCTCTGGCTGCAACCTGCTGCGCACGCGTAGTCAATCGTGCGCTGAGTGAACTTTCGGTGTTGTTCATTCTCGCTGGTAAAAGTCTCTCAGAAATGTTCACAGCTTATTCACATGCGCATTGCCCCGTCCTCGCCAGCGGGCTT
>QHMS01000258.1 GCA_003217895.1 Verrucomicrobiota bacterium | reverse complement strand
GCCGAATTGAAGTTTGATAAGAATGAAATCGAGCTGCATCCGAAGCCTGACGACAAACAGGCCATAGGCCATTTCACTTATCTGAACACCGGCAAGACGCCTGTAAAATTTAAGTCTGTTAAGGCATCTTGCGGTTGTACGGCCGCACAAACTCAGAAGGACGAAGTGAAACCTGGAGAAAAAGGCGAGGTAACGGCCACATTTAACATCGGCGATCGCACCGGTACTCAGGTAAAAACCGTGACCGTGGAAACGGACGATCCGACCAAGCCGTCGCAGGTCCTCACTCTCAGGACAATCATCCCGCAGCAACTGGAGATCAGCCCGACATTTGTTTTCTGGAAGCAAGGTGAAAAGCCCGACCCGAAGACGATCACGGTCAAGGTCGGCAAGGAATTTACTGTGAAGCATATCAAGGTCACATCGTCGACTCCCGATTTTCAAACCAAAGTGCAGGAGGGTAACGGCGAGTTCAAAATCGACGTTCAACCCAAGGAAACGAACACCCTTGGCGGTACGACTCTGACCATTCAACCAGAGGATTCACCGAAGGTCTTTTATGCCACTGCGCGCATCACTGGTGAGCCGCCTGCTCCTGCCGCTCCGACTGATCAGAAAGCTCCGCCCGCCCCGGCGCGTCCGCCTGCCCCGGGTCAAACACATTGAAATTTTCACTGGCACGCCAAGCGCTGGTTGTTGCAGCGTTGTCGTTTCTTCCCGGCGTAGGGCAGGCCATTTATTTTCGCGACAAGGTTTCCTGGCGATCGCCAATTCCGCCTTCGGAAATGGTGAGCGTCGATCAGGCGCGCTCATGGGGCGGGAATGTCATTTGGGTGGATGCCCGGCCGGATGACGAGTTCGCGCGCGATCATGTTCCCGGCGCGCTTTCGTTGAACGAAGATCGGTGGAATGAATTGCTGCCGCAATTTCTGGCGGCGTGGTCGCCGGGGAAAAAGGTCGTCGTCTATTGCAGTGCGCAAAGTTGCGATCTCGCCCGCGAAGTAACGGAGCGACTGCGCAAGGAAGCGCAAGTTCCTGACGTGTTCGTGCTCGAAGGCGGTTGGGAAGCGTGGGTAAAGAAGAACAAATGAACCAAACGCCGAACGTCCAACGTCCAACGATGAACGCTGAAGTTTCAGGGGACGGCACATCAAACATCAAACAGCGAAGATCAAACATCCTTTGGCGAATTATCGATTTCATCGTTGCCGCGATTTTCATCTATGCGGGCGTGCTCAAAGTCCTCGACCCGATTCAACTTGCCCACGACATCCATAATTACAGGATCTTACCGTGGACTCTGAGCGTTGCGCTGGCGTTTTATCTGCCGTGGATGGAAATTTTGTGTGGCCTGGGACTCGCCTTCCGATTTCTGTATAGAGGCGCGTTATCGATTTTAACCGTGTTGATCGTAGTCTTCACGCTCGCGACTATCGCAGCGAAAGCTCGCGGACTCGATATCACCTGCGGTTGTTTCGGTCACGCCAGCCAACACTGGAGCTTTCCAGCTCATCTGGCGACTAATGTCGGAATTCTCGCCGCGCTGCTGGCGCTTTGGTTTCAAGGCAACGCTCGCGTCAAGGCGGCGGATTAGTCGGGCGGATTGGTTTCATAAGACGAACCCGCGGCTTGCCTGCGATTGTAGCCAGGGGATTTACTCCGAAAACGGAGCATCAAGAAACTTCTAAAGGAAAACAGATTGGCAAAAAGGGGTGTATTCCTCGGGTTGCACGCCCTTAAGGGCTTGGCGGAATCATTGGCGGAACTTTTCGTTTAGTGGGCAGTTTAATTTGCAGCCGGAGAGCGTGTGGATCTCGATAAGGATGCATCTCATCGGGTGAGCGGATCGCGCTATGAACAATCTGGACGAACTGGCTGTGCTGATCATAAACCAGCGAGAGGCCTTGCTCCTGGCCTGGCGGCAACAAGTCAGGCAATTGCCTTCGGCTCAGCATCTCGATACACCGACGCTCAACGATCACATTCCCGGGTTGTTGGAAGAATTGGCCCAGGCGCTCCGATCAAGGTCGGAGCAAACGATCCGGAAGGCATTGGCTGAGGGCAGCTCGCCGGTGCACGGCTCCGAGCGTTTCCGGGAAGGATATGACATCGAAGAGGTCGTTGCGGAGTACAACATTCTGCGAGGGTGCATCCACGATCTCGCCGAGAACAATAGTCTGAGTTTGCGAGGAGAGTCGTTCCACATCGTGAATCGCGTGCTTGACCAAGCGATCGGTTTGGCTGTGAAGACGTATGCGGCTGAGCAAGCGTTCGAAGTACAGAAGCGCCGAGAGGAATATCTCGCCTTCGTGGCCCACGATCTTCGCACCCCATTAAATGCAATTGCTGTGGCTGCAAACGTTCTGGAAGACGCCTTCCGGGCTGGAAGCGCTGGAGATATTGACAGTGCATGGATGCTGAAGGCCTTGCATCGAAACGTGCAGCA
This sequence comes from Verrucomicrobiota bacterium, assembly GCA_003217895.1. Lineage (GTDB taxonomy): Bacteria > Verrucomicrobiota > Verrucomicrobiia > Chthoniobacterales > UBA10450 > Udaeobacter. The sequence continues at coordinate 19,884 of QHMS01000258.1, read as the reverse complement.
ACTCCAGGCGTTGGTTGAGAAGATCATCGAGGAAAATACTAATCTTCGCTCAGAAAACGGCATTAAGGTGGAACACCGCGAGTTCGACCTCTGGCCGCTGGTGGAGGGCCTCATCTATGATCTGCGTCCAAAGGCACAGAGCAACAGCACCCGTCTTGTCAATGAAGTGCCCCACGATTTTGCCGTCTACGCGGACGCCAGTTTGTTAAAGCGGGTTTTTCAAAACCTGCTTAGCAATGCCATAAAGCACACCTCCCACGGAGTAGTGACCATTGGCGCTTGCCAGTCCAACCCTGACCCGACTGTCGAGTGCTGGGTAAAGGACACCGGCACCGGCATTCCCAAAGAACATCTCGATAAAGTGTTCGAAAAATTCGAAAGCGCCTCAGAAAATGAGGGTGGGTTGGGTTTGGGTCTGGCCATCGTAAAGACTTTCGTCGAAGCTCACGGCGGAAGCGTAAGCGTCCGCAGCCAGCCGATGATTGGATCGGAGTTCCGCTTTATCCTGCCCGCCAAAGCTGCGGGCGAGCAGGCAGCGATTACCGACACTGCAAGCGCCGATGCCAGCCGGCAAAGCGAAGATTTAACGTCGGCGCCTGCGTTCAGCTAACATTCATCGGCAATGATCAGGAAGCTGAAATCCGGCAAGTATCGGCTGTATTCCCGCAAGAAAAATCGGAAGACGGGTAAACGAAAAAATCTCGGCACCTTCAAGACAAAGGCTGCAGCGAAGAAACACGAGAAGGCAGTGCAGTACTTTAAACGTCATTGACTCCTTTCATAGCGACGATAAAACAGCGATAGAAAGGAGACCAATCGATATGCACATGCTGGTTCGCCACAAAGTTGCTGATTTCGCGAATTGGAAACCCGTCTAGAACGAGCATCTTACGGCACGACAGAAGGCCGGACTGAAAGAGGTTCATCTTTTGCGAAACACCGAGAACCCGAATGAAGTCATTCTGCTGTTTTCAGTGGAAGATCCTGACAAGGCGAAAGCGTTCGCCGCTTCGGATGACCTGCGCCAGGCGATGCAAAAGGCGGGAGTGAGCGACAAGCCCGACGTCTATTTTCTGGAGTAGTCGCGAATACACATAGAATCTCGTGGCTTGGAACAAGTGTCACCCAAGGCGCGACAATACATCCGAAGGAAGCAAATGAATCTCCGACCGCCGCTGCTTCGATACGCTCTTTGGCTGGTTATCTTTGCGGCTGTGGGATGCGGGCGAAAATCGACGAGTCAGGTTGTCGGCGATTCCCCGTCACGATCAACGTCGCCGGTATCAACTGCGGCGCAAGCGCCGACTGGCGCGCCGTCAACCACTTCGGCGCCTGAAGCAAAAGCCAATCAAAGCCCCTCGTCCGATTTAGCGAGACTGGAAACAAGAGTCCGGCCTTCGGTGATTTGGGTCAGCGTCTTTGATCCAAAGGGAAATTTGCTGCGCACGCAGAGCGGTTTCTTCATTTCTGCAGACGGTAGATTCGTCACCACGGAGCGCGCAATCGAAGGCGGAATCAACGCTGTCGCAAAGACAGCAGACGGCGGAATCTACAATGTCACTGGGATTCTCTCGGCCTCGAAAGCATTGGACGTGGCAGTTCTACACGCCGATGTAAAGCAGGTTGCGTTTCTTGAGCTAAACAAGACCGCCAATTTATCCCAAGGAGCAGGCGTGGTGGTAGTCGGCAGTGCATTGGCCGGAAGCGAAGGTAGCGCTCGTGAAATGACGATTGCCTCACGCGACGCCGAACGTTTGGAAATTGCTGGAGCGACTCCTCAAACTTCAGCCGGATCTCCTGTCGTGAGCAGAGACGGCGAAGTAGTTGGCGTCGTTACGTCAACTGGCGAAAGAACCATTGCGCGTCCTTCCGCCGCATTGGCCTCGTTGTTGTCTGGAGTTGCAGCCGGCGCCCAGCCGAACTGGCCGGCAACCGCGAGCGCTACACCACGGACAACACCGAAACCGCGACTAGTCTATGCGCCTGCGCCGGCGTTTCCTCCCAGGGCCTCTCTGCCCGGCGCTTCGGGAACAGGTCGCTTTCGTTTGACTTTCGATGCGAGAGGGAACGTAACCAATATCCAGATCATTCAATCCACGGGGAACCAACTCTTTGATCAATCTGCGATTAGCACGCTTCAGCAATGGAGATCGTCACCTGGCCAGGGATGGGCAGTGACAGTTCCTGTGACGTTTAGAACCCGATGAAGCCCCAACATGCGGCGCTCGGTTTTCGAGTAAAATCTGGCTGGGCGGCGGCAGTGCTGCTCATGGGCCCAGCGCGTTCGCCCCAGGTTTGCGATATCCGGCGGATAGACCTATCCGATCCGCAGCTTCCTGAAACGCGACAGCCCTATCACGCGATGATGGGAAGACTCGAAACGGACACCACAAAAATAAACCGTCGCGTGCGTGTGGTGCGAGGCGTTGCACAACAGTCGATTGCGACGCTTCTTGCTGGCTATCGAGGGAACAGTTACCCGATCACGCGCGCTGCTCTTGTGGTGGGAAGCCAAATTGATCCCGCGTCGATTGCGAATCCGCACATTCGAGCGCATGCGCTCGAAGGTCAGTTATTTCGCTCGGTGCTCGAGGAAGCCTTGGACGCATACCGCATTCACACGGAGGTTTTCGTCGAGCGCGATGCATATGCCCAAGCCGCCACGAAATTCAAAGAATCCAATGAAAACGTGCAGCGTGTGATAGAGAACTTTCGTCGAGCTACGCAAGGGCCGTGGCGCGCAGAACAGAAACTCGCCGCGCTGTCTGCGTGGCTCGCGCTTTGTTAGTTCTCAATCGAAGTTTGGAGTTCCGCCTTCAGGCGGTGCACCACGCGCGCTCCCGGGCCGCGTAAACGCGGAACTCCAGACACTTGTGATTGCGTTTACAGTCGATTGTCTACGATGAGAATCCGCGCGGCAACTGATGCGGATCGCGACGCGGCCTGGAATATTTTTCACGAGATCATCGCGGCGGGCGATACCTACGCGTTTGACCCGCAAATGTCCCGCGAAGAGGCGCTCGCTTATTGGTTTCGAGCTGATACGCTCACTTTCGTCGCGGAAGATGATCGGGAGTCCATAGGGGAAGCTGACAGCTTCCTTAGGACGGCAACGCCGTCCCCTACAGGAGAGATGAAAAAGCGAGTCATTGTTGGCACTTACATCTTGCGGCCCAACCAAGCTGGGGGCGGCTCGCACCTTGCCAACGCCGCTTTCATGGTTGCACCGGATGCACAGGGCTCCGGAGTAGGCCGCGAAATGGCCGAGCATTGCTTGGATCAGGCGCGCGGAATGGGTTTTCGCGCCATGCAATTTAATTTCGTCGTTTCTACGAACGGGCCGGCGATCCATCTTTGGGAGCAACTCGGTTTCAAAATCGTCGGCACTTTGCCCGGCGCATTTCACCACCCTGAAAAAGGATATGTCGATGTTTATGTAATGTACCGCTCGTTGCTTGACGATTAGTCGTGGCTGCGCTTTCGCCAAAGAAGGATTGCAAAAGAACTGATTTCCTGCTGAACGTAGGTGTGAAATGCAAACGGTTATTCAAGTAATCGCGACCGGACGCGAATCGTTGCGCCACAAGATCATGAATGATCCACAGTTGGAGCGGAAATTTGGCTTTATCAAGATCTGGGCGAAACAGCCCGGCCGTCCGCATGGTTGGGCGAAGATACATAGCGCCGGAGATGTTTCCGGAGCGATTAATCTGGAGTGGCATGCGCGCAGCAAAACCCTCATTTGCCGGGTGGTGACAAAGCTCGGCAACAAGCCGAACTCAATCATCGGCGATTTTGTCGATTATTTGCTCGCCCGCCATCAAAGCCGCATTCTTGCCATTCACATCATGCGGCGCTGAACTCGACGCGCGCTTTCTTGGTCTGATACGCTCGCCAGCGAAGTGAGACTCGATTCTGCGATTTAGATAAAGGGGAATCTAGACATGAACGATCGACGTCAAGCGAAGCGCGTTGTTAATCGCAGAGTTTTTCTCAGAAGCGGAATCATTTTCAGCGGCGCAGCCCTCGCGGGAGCGAGACTGCCGGGCGCCGGGGAAAAAGAAAAAGAAGAGGGAGAAATCCCAGTTGGTCCGCCGGAAGATTTGATGCGCGAGCATGGCGTATTGAAACGCGTGCTTCTGATTTACGGCGAAGCCTTGGGCCGACTCTATGCAAAACGGGATTTGCCGCCGGACGCGTTGGCCGATGCCGCACGAATCATTCGGAGCTTTGTGGAAGACTACCACGAAAAACTTGAGGAAGAGTTTCTTTTCCCGCGCTTTGAGAAAGCCAATCAACTCGTCGATCTGGTGAAAGTGCTTCGCATGCAGCATCAGGCCGGACGACGCGTTACGGACATCACGCTGCGGTTGGCGAATTTGCAATCACTAAAGAACGACTCCGAGCGAGCACAGCTCATCAATTCCATCCAGCAATTCATTCACATGTACAACCCGCATGAAGCGCGTGAAGACACCGTCCTCTTCCCCGCATTTCGCAAAATCGTTTCGCTGCACGAATTTGATTCTCTGGGCGAAGATTTCGAGAAGAAGGAAGACGAGCTCTTTGGCGAGGACGGATTTGAAAAGGTCGTAGATAAAGTGGCGGGGATTGAGAAGCGCCTAGGCATTTACGATCTTGCGCAGTTCACGCCAAAACCTTAACGCATATTCCCATCGCTTTCGACGAATGCCCCGCGGCGAGAGTTCTTGTGCGGCTTATCGATCCTAATCGCGATCAGCAGGCGGCGTAAGAGAGCGCGAATATTGCAGGTCGAATGCGCGTAGTGCAGCTTGGACAGTGTCGCCAAATCCAGCAATGCCTTGCTCGATGTTTGGACCCAGTAACGCGACGAAAGTCCGACCGTGAATGGAGAGTCGTGGATGACGTGTCGCCGCCGGGCTATTGGGATGCGCCGAGCAATAACGGTCCATTTCTTGCATCGCGATCAGTGTTTGATCGACAGTATCCCGCGCGTTGAGAGTCGTGGCGCCGGCGTTCATCAACATTCCAAACGTGCGGCGCGCCGAGCTTGGACGTGTCTTGATCTAAATACATAATCCGGAGCCTACGGGGCTCGAACCCGCAACCTCCGCCGTGACAGGGCGGCGCTCTAACCAATTGAGCTAAGGCTCCCGAGGAAAGCGAAAGTTAGCGGGGATGGCATTGACCGCAACTCGTCGCGGGCGTGTGGCATTGCCAACGGGAGGCATTTCGCGGGGAAATCCCAAGTTCCAAACTCCAATCGCCAAATAAACTCCAAGCTCCAAAATGCGCTCGCTGTGCCAACCGTTTTTTTTGCAGGTTGCGAACTGAGGTTTGTCTGGTGCTTGGCACTTGAGTTTTGGAACTTTCGTCGCAGGCGACGGTTGAACATTTTGGATAACGATGGCGTCGAACTCCGAAAGGTTTTCCGAGTGAACTCCGAAAAGGTTCGTGAGTGAAAGATTGCGAATGCGCGTGATAAGGCTATAGTGCCGGTCGGTTCGGCGGATTGACCCAAACCATAATGAGCGACGAGCGCAGTGAGGGACTTCAGGGCGGGGAAGGGGACTCCACTCCGCACAATCTCCTCGATTCATTCGATCGAGTGATCGCATCGTTGCCTCCGGGCGATCCCGTTCGACGCGACTTGTCGGATCTGCGGCCGCAGATTTTCGATCAACAGGAGACAATGGTCGAAGCGCGCAGGATGATTGAGAAACTCGAGGAGGTGATCAAGAAAGTTACCTCACCCGCGAACCGGATCGGCACGTTTCTTGGGGCCACGTCGAAGGACACGGCGCACATCGTGGTGGGAGGCGCCGATTATTATTGCAACGTCGATCCACGCATTTCGCTTGCGAAATTGAAAAAAGGGACGCGCGTGCTCGTTAATGAAGCTTTCGTGATTGTTGGCGATCTCGGTTTTGAGACAGCCGGCCCGGTAACAAAAATTACCGAAGTTCTCGGCAAGGACCGATTGCGCGTCGGCTCTGAGCACGGATTGCAATCGATGGTGTTACAACGTTCCGCCGATCTAACTCACTCTACATTAAAATCGGGCGACGAAGTCCGCGTTGATTCGAATTACCGCATGGCGTTGGAGATGCTCTCCAGTACAAAATCCCACGAGCATTATCTCGACACTGTGCCGGAGCTGCCGTGGGAAAAGGTCGGTGGCCAGGAGACGGCGCTCGAAGCCATCAAAGACGCGATCGAGCTGCCGCTGTTGCATGCTGACCTTTTCCAAAAATTTCAGCACGCCACGCCGAAAGGTTTTCTGCTCTACGGTCCGCCGGGTTGCGGCAAGACGCTCATTGGCAAGGCGACCGCCTACAATCTGACCAGGCAGCTTCGGGAAAAAGCCGGCACCGAGATGCGGGAATATTTCATGCACGTCAAAGGCCCCGAAATTCTAAACATGTGGGTGGGCGAATCGGAGCGAATGGTGCGCGAAATTTTTGCCACCGCTCGCGAGAAAAAAAGCGAAGGCTACATGCCGTTTCTGTTTATCGACGAGGCCGAATCGATCCTGGGCACGCGCCGGGCATCGCGTTACTCGAACATTCTTTCCACGCTCGTGCCGATGTTTTGCTCGGAGATGGATGGCATCGATTCGCTCAACGATGTGGTAATTATCCTGGCTTCTAATCGCGCCGATTTGATCGATCCGGCAATTCTGCGCCCGGGCCGCATCGATCGGAAAATCAAGGTCAATCGACCGGACAAACAGGGTACGCGCGAGATCTATCGGATCTATGTGACCGACGATTTGCCGTACGACGGTGTGCTCGCCAAAGAAGCTGATGGAATCACAGCATCCATTGACCGTCTGATCGAGCGCTTCGTGGACTGGCAATTTACGCGCCGCGACGAAAACAAATTTTTGGAGGTAACGTTGCGCAGCGGGCGCAAGGAAACGCTTTACCGCAGCGATCTCATCAGTGGCGCGATTATTGCCTCGATTGTGGAGCGCGCGAAAGCGATAGCGATCAAAAGGGCCATCGCCACGCAACAGGAGGAAGGAATTCGCGAAACGGATTTGCAGCTCGCCTTCAATGCCGAGTACATTGAGAACGACATTTTCCCGACCACGGACATCACAGAAGACTGGCTCAAGCTAATCGATTACGATCCGGAAAACGTCGTGAAAATTTCGCCTGTCAAACCCGTCTCCGATGCGCGCGCACGGACAGCGTTTGGCGTAATCTAATGCTCTTAAGAACACGGCGATTCTAGACTGTAGGGGAAGCTGACAGCTTCCCGTGCCTATGGCCGAACCTCCACGCTTGCCAGCAATCCTCCTACCCTGGGAGCAGTCGATTATTTATTTTGTGACTATCTGCGTGAAGGATCGGCGCAAAGTCCTGGCAACACCGGAAGTATTTGACGCCATTAAAGCGACGATCTCACAATTACGGAAATGGCATGTGTTGGCCGGTGTCATTATGGCCGATCACGTCCACTGGGTTGTTTCGCCGGTTGATGATCGCGATTTATCCGTCGGAGATTTCTCGCATGGGTTCAAACGGCTGTTACGACAGCGCCTTGATCCACAATCATGGGAATGGCAGCGCGGGTGCTTTGATCGGCTCCTGCGGTCGGACGACAACCTGCGAAGCAAATGGATCTACGTGAAGGATAATCCCGTGCGACATGGCCTTGTTCACAAAGCAGAAGACTGGCCATATTATCTGGACTTCATCAACGAGGCTGACCGGGGAAGCTGTCAGCTTCCCCTACAGAGGGAGCGATTACAGTTCAGGGGTGTCGGCGGACGATGAAAAGGATTCGGGAGCGATGAAACGCGTCTTTGGGCTGGAGACGGAGTACGGCATCACTCTAAGCGGTGCGGAGTCTGTCGATGTCGTGGCCGAATCGATCGAGCTGGTGCGGCATTACACTGATCACGGGGCACTGATGAAATGGGACTATGAGTTGGAAGATCCGCACCTGGATGCGCGCGGGTTTCGGGCGCGCGAATTACTTCAAGACACCGACGAATCGGCTTACTACGAGATCGATAAACGCCGACCACTCAGCTTCGAGGAAATAAAGAGCGACCTCGTCCTTTCAAACGGCGCCCGGTTTTACAACGATCACGCGCACCCGGAATATTCCACGCCGGAGTGCACAACGCTTCAGCAGATCGTTGCACAGGACAAAGCGGGCGAGCGCATTCTTGCGGAGTGCGCCCGGCGCCGAAATCAGAAGTTGCCGCACGGGTACGAAGTCCGGCTTTACAAGAACAATACGGACTTTGCGGGGCACAGTTACGGTTGCCACGACAACTACCTGATGAGCCGCGACATCGCATGGGACCGAATTGTCGCCGGCATTTTGCCGTTTCTTGTCACTCGCCAGATTTTCGCGGGCGCCGGAAAGATGGGTGTCGAAGCCGAGAGCGGCCAAAGCGACCCTGGTATTTATCAAATCTCGCAGCGCGCGGATTTTTTCAGCGTGGTGGTGAGTATCGACACGATGAATCGGCGGCCTCTGATCAACACGCGCGACGAGCCGCATGTGGACGCGAGCCGCTATCGCCGGTTTCACGTTATTCTTGGCGATTCGAACATGAGCGAATGGGCAACGGCGATGAAAATCGGGACCACGGCACTGGTTCTGGATTTGATTGAGCGCGGGCAAGCTCCCCAGCTCGAGATTGCGCAACCGGTTGATGCCAACAAATCAATCAGCCGCGACCGGACTTACGATTGGATTATTGAATTGAAAGATGGCCGCAAAATCTCTGCCATCGATGTGCAACGAATTTATTTGCGCGCGGCGAGCAAGCTGTGGCGCGAACCGCCAGACCACGAACACGCATGGATATTGCGCGAATGGGAAGACGTCCTGAACGATCTCGAGCGCGACGCGGTGTCAACGCGAGACCGTGTCGATTGGGCAGCGAAAAAGTTCTTGCTGGACGCGTTGCAGGAAGGAGAAAAACTTTCCTGGAGCGATCCCTGGCTGCAGTCCATCGATCTGGAATATCACAACCTCGATCTGGATCGCGGCTTATACTACGAACTATTGCGGGAAGGTTTAATGCGCCGCGTCACCAACGAGGATGAAATCAAGAGCGCGATCTTCAACCCGCCGGAAACTACGCGCGCGTTTTTCCGTGGCCGCACAGTGGCTCGTTTCAACGACGAGATTTCCTCCATTCAGTGGGACGAAATCGTCTTTGCAAATCCTGCAGTCGCGGGACATTCATATCGCGTGGCGCTGCCCGAAGCAGCAATGAATGCGCGCTTGAACGCGCTTAATCACGCCGCGCGCAATGGGAAAGATTTCTCGGAATTCATGAGCGCCATCGCGCAGATTGGGTAATTGATCAGACGCGATCCCTCTCGCGGTGGACCGTTGTATCGACGCCGCGAAGCGAGCCGCGCATCCGTTTTAACTCTCGGCTGCTCATCGGCCGCAGTGGTTTCCGATCAGCAGTGTTTTGACTCTTTGCGCGCTTCGTTCGGGACGTCACGCGTTTCATGATTAGAGATTCCTCGACTCCGCTCGGAATGACAAATCAACAGTCGAAAATCGGCAATCGAAAATAAGCTCACTCCCACTCGATCGTGCTCGGTGGTTTACTCGAAATATCGTAACAGACGCGGTTGACGCCTTTGACTTCGTTGCTGATGCGGCTCGAAATGCGCGCCAGTAATTCGTACGGAACCCGGACCCAGTCGGCAGTCATGCCGTCCTGGCTTTGGACGATTCGAAGCACAACCGTGTTTTCGTAAGTGCGCTGGTCGCCCATCACGCCAACGGATTGGACGGGCAGCAAAACTGCAAATGATTGCCAGACCTTGTAATACCAATCGGCCGCTTCCATTTCACTTTGCACGATCGTGTCCGCTTCGCGCAGGATCGACAAACGCTCGGGCATAACTTCGCCGAGAATACGAACAGCAAGACCCGGTCCCGGGAAAGGCTGACGATAGACAATCTCCTTCGGCAAACCGAGCTGCCGTCCGACCTGGCGCACTTCGTCTTTGAAAAGTTGCCGCAGCGGTTCCACTAGCTCGAAGTGCATCTTCTCCGGCAAACCGCCGACGTTGTGATGAGTCTTGATGACCTGTGCTGGATTGCCTCCGATCGAGACGCTCTCAATGACGTCCGGGTAAAGCGTCCCCTGAGCGAGAAATTTGTAGCCACCGTGTTTGCGGGTTTTGTTTTGCCGATCTTGCTCAAGCAATTCCTCGGTCGCGTGCTGGAACACCTCGATGAACTCGTTGCCGATCAATTTTCGTTTGGTTTCTGGATCGGTCACTCCTTTAAGCAGCGCGAGAAAACGCTCGCTGGCGTCGACGTATTTTAATCGTACATGGAAATTCTCGCCGAAAACACGCTGCACGACTTCTTCCTCACGCGCGCGCAGCAATCCATTGTTGACGAAGATGCATGTGAGCTGGTCGCCGATGGCGTTGTGCAAGAGCGCAGCCGTTACTGAAGAATCGACGCCGCCGCTCAAACCGAGCACCACCTTCTGATCGGCTACTTGCTTGCGAACGCGGGCGCAGGCTTGTTCGATAAAGGAACCCATCGTCCAGTCCATCGCGCAGTGGCAGATGCGAAAGAGAAAATTCTGCAAGATCTCCCTGCCGCGTAGCGTGTGCGCGACTTCGGGATGAAATTGCAGTCCGTAAACCTTGCGTTGCCCGTCCTCCACCGCGGCGAAGTCGCACCCTTCGGTGGTCCCGATGACGCGAAAACCTTTCGGCAAATCGGTGACTTCGTCTCCATGACTGTTCCAAACGTCGAGCTGACTGCCTAATCCATGGAAGAGTTCCGAACCGTTCTTGATGTGCAACATCCCCGCGCCATACTCGCGCCGTCCGGTGAACACGACTTTTCCGCCAAGATAATGCGCCATCAGCATCAATCCGTAACAAATCCCGAGCACGGGAATGCCCAGCGAAAAAATTTCTGGATCGATGTGTGGTGCGCCCTTGTCATAAACACTCGCTGGCCCGCCGGAAAGAATCAGCCCATTGGGTTTTGCTGCCGCGATTTCGACGGCTGGCGTGTCACAGCGAAGAATTTCTGAATACACCTGGCATTCCCGCACACGGCGGGCTATGACCTGCGTGTACTGCGAGCCAAAATCGAGAATGAGAATTTTCGAGTGTATCGACACGTCTGCGGTCTTCACGCGCTACGGGTGGGTTTGCGGGATGCTATGCTCCCCGGCCGGATCGCCGGGAAAGCTCTCCAGCGGGCCAAGCGTTCCCTGACCAGTCACGCCGCGCTCCAACTGCTGCTGCACTTCTTGTGTACTGCGTTGTTCTAGTGGGTCCGCGCAGCCGCCCGCGATCAGCCACACAATCGCGAGCAGGATTGAAGGGGGTTTCATCTGCTTATTTTATGAATGCGCGATTTCATTGCAAGAAAGTTGAAGCGTTGAAGGGTTAAAGACGATGATCGACCCGGAACTTTTGCTTCAAGGCTATCGGCTCGGTGTTTTTCCAATGGCCATGGAGGACAACTCGATCGAGTGGTTTTCGCCCGACCCGCGCGCGATCCTGCCCCTGGAAGATTTTCACGTGCCACACGCGTTGCGACGTCTATTGCGCAAGAAAGTATTTGAAACAACAATCGACAAGGCCTTTTCCAAAGTGATTGCTGCATGCGCGAAACGGGAAGATACTTGGATCAATCGCGAGATCATCGAGAGCTACACACGACTGCATGAGCTCGGCCATGCGCATTCCGTCGAAGCCTGGAAGGCAGGCAGGCTCGCCGGCGGCCTTTACGGCGTCGCGGTTGGAGGAGCTTTCTTTGGAGAATCGATGTTTCATCGGGTGACTGACGCTTCCAAGATTGCGCTCGTAGCGTTGATGGAGCATTTGCGCGCTCGCAAATTCGTGCTGCTCGACACGCAATGGCTTACGCCTCACCTGCAACAATTCGGCGGAATCGAGATTTCGCGGAACCATTATCTGCGCCTCTTGCGGCGAGCGGTCGAATTGCCACGAAAATTTCTTTAGAGGTTATTCGTCAAGCTTGTGGCCCCCGGCCTGTGGCCGGTACATATCAGGACTTACTTCGGGATTTGGTCGACGGCATAGGGCCGTGCCTACAGCGGGTTACACTCTTGGAAGCGCTTCGTGAGCGATCGTGCCGCAATTGATAGTGCGGGAATCTGACCGATATTAAATGCGAAATGGTTGGTTGGATTTTAAAGAAGATCCTAGGGTCGAAGAATCAGCGCGAACTCAGGCGACTTGCGCCGATCATCCACCGGATCAACGAGCTGGACGAGCAGTTCAAGGCCTTGTCAGACGACGAGTTGCGGGCAAAGACCGCGGCTTGGAAAGAAGAGTTTTCTAAAATTCCGGCGTTGGAGGAACAATGGGGGAAGCTTGGTGAGATCTTGCCAGAAGCATTTGCCGTGGTGAAGAACGCGGCGCGCCGACTGAAAGAGCGGAATCACAGTTTCACCGTGTGCGATCAGCCCATGGTCTGGGACATGGTGCATTTCGACGTGCAGTTACTGGGAGGAGTTGTTTTGCATCGAGGCCGGATCGCTGAAATGGCTACAGGCGAAGGCAAAACTTTGGTCGCAACTTTGCCCCTTTACTTGAACGCTCTCACAGGGCGCGGCGCGCACCTGGTGACGGTGAACGATTATCTGGCACGACGCGACGCGGAATGGATGGGGCAACTTTACGATTTCCTCGGGCTTACCGTTGGCTGCATTGAGCACGATCAGGAACCGGATGTGCGTCGCGAACAATACGCGATGGACATTACGTACGGGACGAACAGCGAGTTCGGCTTCGATTATCTGCGCGACAACGGCATGGCCACGACGCGCGAGCAACAGGTCCAGCGCGGCTATCATTACGCCATCGTCGATGAAGTCGATTCCATTCTGATCGACGAAGCGCGGACACCGCTCATCATCAGCGGGCCAGCGACGATTTCCACGCACCAATACGACAAATGGAAACCGCTCATCGAGCAGTTGGTGCGGAAGCAAAACATGCTTTGCAACCGCGTGGCCAGCGAAGCGATCGAGAAATTTGAGCAAGGCGATGTGGAGACCGGGGGACGGCTCATGTTCAAGGTGAAGCTCGGGCAGCCGCGCAACAAACAGCTTTTGCGCATGATGGAAGACCCGGACAAGCGCCGGGCCGTCGACAAAGCCGAGCTCTCCTTTTATGCGGACACGCGCAAGGAGGAACTGTTCGCGCTCAAGGAAGAGCTTTTCTTCACCATCGACGAAAAATCCAACGAAGCCGATCTCTCCGAGCAGGGGCGCGCCTTTCTAAATCCAGATGACCCGAACGCATTTGTGCTGCCGGATTTGATCAACGAATTCACCGAGATCGATCTTGATCCAAATCTGTCCGACGACGAGAAGGACAAGAAAAAAGCGGAGCGCCAGCAGCATTGCGACGCCCAGGCGGAGCGCATCCACAACATCTCCCAGCTGCTCCGCGCCTACTGCCTGTTTGAGAAAGATGTCCAGTACGTGATCGAGGATAACAAAGTCGTAATCGTCGATGAGTTCACCGGCCGCAAGATGCCGGGCCGACGGTGGAGCGATGGTTTGCACCAGGCGGTGGAAGCCAAAGAAGGCGTCCAGATCGATCGCGAGACGCAGACGTTGGCGACGATCACGATCCAAAATTATTTCAGGCTTTATCAAAAATTGGCGGGAATGACAGGCACGGCCGAGACGGAAGCCGCCGAGTTTCACGATATTTACAAACTCGACGTGAACATGATTCCGACCAACCGGCCGGTGCGGCGCACAGATCACAACGATCGCATCTACAAGACGCGTCGCGAAAAATACAACGCCGTCATCAAGGAAATCAGAGAAGCTCACGCGAAAACCCAGCCTGTGCTGGTTGGCAGCGTCAGTGTGGAAGCGTCCGAACTGCTCAGCCGAATGCTGAAGCGCGAGAAAATTCCGCACAACGTGTTGAACGCGAAATTTCATATGCAGGAAGCCGAGATCGTGGCTCGCGCCGGCCAACCAGGCACGGTCACAATTTCGACTAACATGGCGGGTCGCGGCACCGACATTAAACTCGGCCCCGGCGTGACCGACATGGGCGGGTTGATGGTGATTGGGACGGAGCGTCACGAAGCGCGCCGAATCGATCGGCAGTTACGCGGACGCTGCGCTCGCCAAGGCGACCCGGGCGCATCGCGATTCTACGTGAGTTTCGAAGACGATCTGATGCGCAACTTTGGCGCTGCCGATCGCATGACGAAAATCATGGAGCGCTTCGGCCTCGAGGAAGGTCAGGAACTTGAGCATCGATGGCTCAATAAATCGGTCGAGACAGCGCAGAAACGTGTCGAGCAACGCAACTATCTGGTTCGAAAACGCACGCTCGATTTCGATGACGTGATGAACATGCAGCGCGAGGTGGTTTATACCTATCGCAATGAAGTCATCGATTCCGAGGAACCGCGGAAACTCATCTTCGAAGTGATCGACGAGGCGGTGCCGGCAAAAGTAAAAGAATACCTGGATGTCGATGAACCGAATTACACCGGTCTCGTCCATTGGGTGAACACGACATTCCCGCTCGGCCTGACTAAAGAGAAAGCGCAATTCGAAACGCGCAGCGTCGATGAGAACGCACAGTTCCTGGTCGAAAAGATCAAGAACGCTTACGAGCGCAAATCGACCTACGAAGAGCCCACCGCCGTAAAAAGCCTGGAGCGCTACATCATTCTGAACGCGATTGACCGGCTCTGGCAGGAGCATCTTTACGCGATGGACGCGTTGCGCGAGGGTGTTTATCTCCGTGGCTACGCGCAAAAGGATCCGCTCATCGAGTACAAGACCGAGGCGTACGACATGTTTGTCGAGCTGATGGCAAACATTAAGAACGAAGTGCTGAACAATCTTTTCCGCAGCACATCAAACTTGCAGGCATTCGAGAATTTCCTGGCGACGTTGCCACAGTTCTTGCTGCGCGAACACGCACCGACTGCGCCAACGGCCGGCGCCCCGTCGCGTGCGCGGCAACCTCAACCGGTGGCCGCGATGGCAGGAGTGGCCGGAGACGGCGACGGAGCTGGGGAGGTGTCGATCGATTTGCCGGTTCGACGTTCAATCCCAAAAGTCGGCCGCAACGAACCGTGTCCCTGCGGGAGCGGGAAAAAATACAAAAACTGCTGCGGTCGAGTAGCGTAATTTAGCGGCGCATCGTCTCAGGCTGTCATTCCGAGCGAAGTCGAGGAATCTTTAGCTGTTTCGAGGACCTGCCGCGCCGCCGATCAGTCGCCGAATTAGACCCAACTAACGCGTCTTTAAAGGGTATTTCTAGGCTTGCGATTGAAGTTCGTAAGTGGTGATCTCGAGCTGATGGCCGTCGGGATCGCGGAAATAGATGGAGTGCGTGATTTCATGGTCTTGGAATTCGAATTCGATTCCGCACTTTTCTAGTTCGCGTTGCGCAGCGAGAAAATTTTCCCGGTTCGCGCGAAAAGCGAGGTGAAGCATTAGAATTTCGCGGCGATTTGACGGTTTAGGCTCGTGGCTCGCAGGGAACAACGCGATTCCGGTGTTTCCTTTGCCAATAAAAGTTGGCACGCCGTTCCACATCCCTTCGTGAAGCCGCTCGAAGCCGAGAACTTCAATGTACCACTTGGCCGATCGCTCAACATCCCGCACGCCGATAGCTACGTGATCGATCCCTTCGAGCTGCATTGAACAGCGTGAATCGTCAACTCGGTTGTCGCCACGCGGCAACGTGGGCGCGGACTGGAGAACCAAAGCCTTTGAGGACAACTTCGCCCAACTCTTCGAAGCGGAGCCCCTTGCCAACGCAGAGTTCGGCAATCGCGTTGGTCACGAGGATCTGCTCCGGCTGCGCATGGGCACACAGACGGGCGGCCAGTTGAACCGTCGATCCAAACAGATCGTTATGTTGTTCGACGGGTTCCCCGGCCGCGGCGCCAACTCGGACCTTCAGCGGACGTTCAGGGTTTGCTTGTGCGTGCTTATCGAGTTCTCGCTGAATCTGAATTGCGCAGCGAACCGCGCCTGCTGTTGAGACGAACGAAGCCATGATGCCGTCGCCGGTGTGCTTGACTTCGCGACCGCCTAAGGCCGACAGCGCGTCGCGCACAATCGTGTCGTGCACGCCGAGCATTGCCATCGCTGCCTCGTCGCCCAGCGATTGCGTCAACGTTGTGGATTCTACAATGTCAGTAAATAGGACTGTTCGGATTCCCGGATCCTGTTCATTGGTTGCGCCAGGAACTAAGGCTGCTCCCGAATCGTTCACTTCGACGCCGCCAAGAAATCCTTCCGCGAGCTCGGGCTGTATCTCAATGAGCTTGTCCGCGACCATGCCGTGGGCCTCGCGATGGACCTGGGCGGCAGCTTCTGCGTTTGGCGCGTGGCAAAGACAGAAAATCTTCCCAGCCTTTTCATTCACCCAATATTTGTGATAACGAACACCATACTTGTCCTCGATTTTGACATCCTGGGCGTGAGCTTTGGCGACATCCTCGGCGCTGACGCCTCCCGGAACCTCGTGAATATCCATGTATAACGGCATAGTGAGTGAATTTACCGCGATACGACGTGACGCAAGACGCTAATCGCGGCCGGGTGATTCAATGTCTGGTAAACAACACAATAGCGTTCAGTCAGTCGAATCAACGTGGCGATCTGCTCTTCGCTGGCATCAGTATCCAGATCAAAATTTAAGCGAATTTGCTTGAACCCGACAGGCACATCTTTGGAAACGCCGAGTGTACCTCGAAAGTCAAGATCGCCCTCCGCATGAATCGTTGCAGTACGCAAAGGAATGTTGAGAGCAGTAGCAACTGCACGCAGCGTGACGCCCGCGCATCCCACCAGCGCTTCGAGCAGCATATCGGCCGAGCACGCGCTCTGCCCGTCGCCCCCTGTCGCCGGGTGAAGCCCGGCTTCGACGCGTGCTTTTCCTGTTTCGATTTTGCACGTGATATTTTCGCCGGCGCAACCTTCCGCGCTCAGAGTAACCAGTGCGGTTTCAGGCCTGTCTCGATATTGCGCTTTGAGCGGTGCTTGTAATTTTCTTAGCTCATCAGCGTTCATACTCACTCGCTTTCCATTGTAGAGGTGTTTGTGTCAAACACCTGCTTTTCGGCGCTTGGCACAAAGCGCCGCCACAACTAGCTCGGCTTAATGTTTTGATTCACTCGGAAGAAATTGTCGGGATCGTATTTTTTCTTGATGGCGACCAATCGCTCGTAATTTTCGCCGTAAGTTTTCTTCACGCGTTCTGCGCCTTCATCGCCCATCAGGAAGTTCACGTAGGCTCCCCCCGCGGAGTACGGATGCACTGCATCGTAGTAACTCTTCGTCCACGAGACGATTTTGTCCTTGTTCGCCGGGTCGGGATCGACGCCCACCATCACCATCGCCCAGTTAGAGTTGCGATAATTCCAGGCAGTCTCATTCTTGCCGACGCGTGCTGCGGCTCCGTTGATGGGATACATGTGCATGGTGGAATGCATCGTGGGGAGCGCTTCGCCGAAGCGAATGTGCTCCGCAATCGCCTCATCGCTTATCTCATTCACGAAATCGGCGCGCCAGTACCACTGCAAGCCGGGGGGATACAACGCGTCAAACATGCTTTGCAAGGCTGGGTGTGGCAGCGGACCTACAAAATCGAGTGCAGGTTTTTTGAATGCCCGGATCGGTTGGAATATTTCTTCTGCTTTCTCCAGTGGCCCGGCGTATGCCCATACGACGCCGCACATTTTTTTCATGTGCAGATGTTCGGGAAACGGCGGTGCTGGCGGCACAGTAAGAAGTGCGAAGAAACCATTTAGATCATCGGACGCCGAGGGGATCAGGTCGCGATACCATTTCATTACGTCAGCTGTCTCGCTCAGTTCGTAGAGCATTGGGCCCGCATAGAGCGTGTGGATCGGATGCAGCCTGAATGTGAACGATGTGACTATGCCAAAGTTGCCGCCGCCGCCGCGAAGTGCCCAGAACAAATCGGGATTCTCATCAGCGTTTGCCTTTACAAATTTGCCGTCCGCAAGGACGACATCGGCGGAGAGCAAATTATCGATGCTCAATCCGCATTTACGTGTGAGATGACCAACGCCGCCGCCCAGGGTTAATCCGCCGACGCCAGTCGTGGAAATGATTCCGCTCGGCGTAGCAAATCCAAACCCGTGCGTGGCGTGATCGACGTCGCCCCAAACGCATCCGCCGCCGACTGTGACGGTGCGAGATGCAGGATCAATGCGCGTGTATTTGATTCGCGACAGATCGATGACGAGGCCGTCGTCACAAATTCCCAAACCTCCCGCGTTGTGACCGCCACCACGGATCGAAAGCAGGAGATTATTGCCTCTGGCGAAATTTACCGAATGAATTACGTCTGCTACGTCTGCACAATATGCCATCAGACGCGGCTTTTTATGGATCATGCCGTTGTAAACCTTCCGAGCTTCATCATAATCCTGGTCGCTCGGCTGTATCAGTCGGCCGCGCAGGTTCGTTTTGAAATCGGCGATGGAATTTTCGTTAAGCATGACGAAGTGTTACTGAAAGAATCTGACGGTCAAGACGCTGAGTCTCGGCATTTTCATTGAGATAGCAGCCGCTACGGCGCTAATATACTTGCGCATTAAAATAGGCGATGTTTGACGCGGAGAGATCCTGGACCCGGCGTGAGTTTTTGAAACTCGCCGGTCGGTCGGGACTTCTAGGCGCGGTTCCAACTCTGGCGAGTGCGGCTGCGGCGCTCAAATCCGACACAGTTTGCATCTCGATCCTGCATACAACCGACTTGCACGGGCATATTTTGCCAACCTCTGACTACGACGGAACTCCTGATCGCGGGGGGCTCGCCCGTTGCGTTACGCAGATCCGGCGGTGGCGACGACAGAATCGAAACTCGATTTTGATCGACGTTGGCGACGTATATCAAGGCACAGAAGTCAGTTTGCGGAACAAAGGCGAACTGATGATCGATCTGTTTAATTATCTCGAGTACGACGCCTGGGTCGTCGGCAATCACGAATTCGATTGGGGAATCGAGGCATTTCACCAAGCATTGCAGAGGTCGACAATGCCGGTGCTGGCCGCCAATACACTGTTGGAAGCGACGCCGCCGGGCGAATTGCCAGATGCAAAACATCCGTTCGCGAAAATCCAGCCGTTCATCTTGAAGGAATTCGCGGGGATCAAACTTGCACTCATTGGAATCACGACGCCCGGGATGTCGTTTTGGCTTCCGCGCGAATTTACGAAGGGCATCGATTTTCAACGCCCGGTCGAGCCCGTTCGTCGCGCGATAGCAAGAGCAAAGAGTGAAGGGGCAGATGCGATTGTGCTGACAGGTCACATGGGTTTAAAGCCGCGCACTGGCGGCGATGATTTTGCGAACAGTGTCACGGCATTAACTTCGGAATTTCCGGATGTCCCTATCTTTATTGCGGGTCATACGCATCAGGCGATTCCGAGTCGCCTAACGAACGGCGTGCTTTTCACGCAGGCGGATCACTTCGGGATTCACGTGGGTCGTGTTGATCTTCTCTTCGATCGGAATTCGAGAAAGTTGCTCGGTCGTGAAGCGATCTGCGAACCGATGGACAACCGTCTCCATCTCGATGACGTGGTGATTTCCCGGGCAAAATCGCAGCTGGCAGAATCCGATGCCGCTCTTACGCAGCCGATCGGCGAATTAGCGCGGACGTTGTACGCTCGCAGCAGGCCCGCGCAACCGAGCGACATCGAGAGGTTGATCGGCGCAGCAATCATCGAAGAGTTGCTGGAGCGAAACGTTGCCGTTGATGGCGTGATGCATGGAGTGTTCGATGAAAACGCCGACCTCTTCGCCGGCCCGAAAACGGTCAACGACATTTGGAACGTGATTCCGTATGAGAACTATGTCGTCACGGCGCAGCTCT
>QHMS01000243.1 GCA_003217895.1 Verrucomicrobiota bacterium | reverse complement strand
GCGGCGCTGGCTCCTATTACGCTAGATCCTAGATTCTTATCCAGCATCAGGAATCTAGCATCCAGTATCTATGGCGCTTGTGCTCGAAAGGTGTATCATGGCGCGGTGCACCAGCGAATTTTTCGCGGTCTGATGTCGATTTTTTTTGCCGGTTCACCAACGGTCTTCGCTGCGGTGGACTCGAGCGACGAGGGGTGGAAACTGGACGCTATTCGGGAAAACAATGTCGCGATCTACAGCCGTGCGCGTCCGGGTTCGCCGCTCAAGGAGTTTAAAGCCGTCGGCGCGATCGACGCTCCCACCTACGCCGTTTGTGCAGTGATCGATGACTTCCAGAATTATCCAAAGTTTATGCCTTTCATGACTGAGACCCGATTGATCAAACGGGATGGAGATTCCATCGTCGGATACCAGCGGCTCTCGCCAAAAATTTGCGCTGATCGTGATTACACATTGCGCGTCTGGAAGAAGTCATGGCCTGCCTCTGAAGGCCGGGTCTTTATGAATCAATGGTCGCCGGCGAACGACCTCGGCCCGCCGGAAACGAAAGGCGTAGTGCGGGTAAAAGTTTGCGAGGGCAAATGGCTGTTTGAGCCGGATGGCATAACCAAGACTCGCGCCACTTATTACATTTACACTGACAGCGGCGGCGCCCTTCCATCGTTCATCGCAAATCATGTGAACCTGACGGGAATAAGCAGGCTCTTCGCAGCCATTCGCAAACAGGTCAGAGATCCAAAATATGCCATGGTTGCTCCGTCATCATCGGTATCAGCTGCCCATTAGCGAAATCGATCTCGTACCAACGCGGCCCCGGTCTTTTCGCACACTCATGAGAGCGAATCTTTTCCTATGTTTATTCGCAGCGGTTAGTGCGCTCACGCTCGGTAATCCGACTTTTGCCGAGCGAGCGCCCGAGACTCCAAAGAAACCTGTCTCGACGGAATATCACGGCGTGACCGTGGAAGATCCATATCAATGGCTCGAAGAAGATACTAATCCACAGGTGAAGGCCTGGTCGGCCGCGCAGAATCAACGGACGCGTCAGTGTCTCGACAAGTTGCCGGACCGTGCGGCGGTCGAGAAGCAATTGACAGAGTGGTACGCGAAAACCTCGCCGAGTTATTTTTCGCTCGTGTCGCGACCGGGAATTTTGTTCGCGATGAAATTCCAGCCGCCAAAACAACAGCCGTTGCTGGTGACGCTCGCGTCGGCCGATGATCTCAAATCCGAGAAAGTCGTGCTTGATCCGAACATGATGGACACCCAAGGCAAGACCACGATCGATTGGTTCGTGCCGTCATTGGATGGCAAACGTGTGGCCATATCACTTTCCAAAGGCGGCAGCGAAGACGGTACACTTCAGTTTTACGAAACCGCCACGGGCAAAGCGTTGCCGGACACCATTGCGCACGTTCAATATCCCACCGCGGGTGGCAGTGCAGCTTGGAACGCCGATGGCACCGGAGTCTATTACACGCGCTTTCCCCGAAAAGGCGAGCGGCCTGACGCTGATCTGAATTTTTATCAGCAGATTTATTTTCACAAACTCGGCACGCCCGACACAGAGGACACCTATTCAATCGGCAAAGAGTTCCCGCGTATTGCCGAGATCACGCTCCAAGCTTCACGCGACGGCAAATACATTCTCGCGACCGTCGCAAACGGCGACGGCGGGGACTTCGCGCATTACCTGCTCGGGCCAGACGGGACCTGGAAGCAGATCACGCAGTTTAGCGACCAGATAAAAGTGGCGCGCCTGGGACGCGATAACGCGCTCTACCTCCTTTCCCGCGCAGACGCGCCGCGCGGCAAAATCTTGCGGCTGCCGCTCGAGGTGCCGGAATTGAAGAATGCGGCCGAGATCGTTGCGGCAGGGGAAGCGGTGATTGAGCAGATCGTGCCGAGCACCGACGCGCTTTACGTAGGCGAGCTGCTGGGCGGTCCTTCTCAAATCCGGAGTTTCGATCTGAATGGAAAAAACGAAACGGTCATCCCTATTCGGGAAATCTCAGCTGTGCAGGAAATGCTCGCACTCGAAGACGGCTCGCTCCTGTTCCGCGACGTAAGCTACACGGAGCCGGCGGCCTGGTTCCGTTGCGGGAACGAAGAACCCGAGCCAGTGAAGACCGCTCTGCGGAGCACGTCGCCTGTCTCATTTTCCGACATCGAAGTGACACGCGAGTTCGCAACGTCGAAAGACGGCTCAAAAATTCCGCTCAACATTCTTTTCCGCAAAGGAATGAAGCGTGACGGACAGAATCCGACCGTGCTTTATGGATATGGCGGCTACGGGATCAGCCTGTCGCCAAATTTTGAATTCACGCGGCGCCTTTGGTTCGATCGCGGCGGCGTCTATGTTGTGGCAAATATTCGGGGCGGCGGCGAGTTCGGCGAAGACTGGCATAAGGCCGGCAACCTCACGAAAAAGCAAAACGTGTTCGATGATTTTGCGGCCGCCGCCGAGTACCTGATCAAAGAAAATTATACGCGTCCGGAGAAGCTGGCGATGCAAGGTGGAAGCAACGGCGGCCTTTTGATGGGCGCGATGATCACGCAGCACGCTGATTTGATGCGGGCAGTCGTTTCTCAAGTAGGCATCTACGATATGCTACGAGTCGAACTCGCGCCCAACGGCGCGTTTAACGTGACCGAGTTCGGCACGGTCAAAGACCCCGAGCAATTCAAGGCGCTTTATGCCTATTCGCCGTATCACCACGTTGCCGATGGAATGAAGTATCCTTCTATCTTGATGATGACCGGAGCCAACGATGGGCGAGTTGCGCCTTACCATTCGCGCAAAATGATCGCGCGCCTGGACGAAGCGAACAAATCCGGAAACCCGATTCTGTTGCGCACGAGTTCCAGCGCCGGCCACGGCATTGGCACCCCTCTCGGCGAGCGCATCAAACAGCTCGCCGACATTTATGCATTTCTTTTCGCGCAATTAGGAATGAAAAACGAAATGATCAAGAAATGACGAGCGCAATGCTTAACTCGATGCTTGGAATCCGTCGGCCCTTAGTTCGGCGGTTTGGCTTCGCCTGCTTCCAGCATCCGCATGCGCTTGTCGATGTATGGCAACCGAATCATAAGAGTGAGACCCTTGTCTTGGCCGCTCTCGATCGAGAGTTCGCCCCCGTGCTCGCGCACAATGCGACGCACAATCAATAATCCGAGACCTGTGCCGGACGGCTTGGTTGTGAAATAAGGCTCAAAAACGCGACTCAGGTTTTCGGCTGACATCCCACCGCCGGAATCGACAAACGTGATGAGGACATGCGTATCATCTCTATCGGTGCGGATGCGCAATGTGCCGCGCCGTTTCATGGCTTCGAGGCTGTTTTTGATCACATTGTAAAACGCCTGCTTCATCTGATCACGATCAAGCTGAAGCAAAGGCAGATCCGAGCGCAGTTCTTGCTCGACAACGATGTCGCGGTCCTGAATTTCAGGCATAAAAAAACGCACTGCCTCCTCGACGATCGTATTGATATTCTCCGGACGAAGTTGCGGCCGCGATGGCCGGATTGCCCGCAAGAATTGGGTGACGATCGAATCCAGCCGGTTGACCTCTGAGCGCGCGATATCAATCGATTGTTGGAGCTCCGTCTTTGCTCCGTCGCTGAGGTTCTGCACGCTGCGCTCCATCAATTGCAAGTGGATGTGCAGCGAGTTGAGTGGATTGCCGATCTCGTGTGCTACGCCTGCTGCGAGCAACGTCAGCGCGTTGAAACGTTCCGATTCAATGGCTTGCTGGGCTGTGCGCCGGCTCGCGGTGATATCGCGTAGGATCATGACGTGCCCAACCTCCTCCGCACCTGTAGCCACGGGCCTGCGGCCCGTCTCTTCAGGCACGCCTCGCAGAGGCGTGGCTACAGCTACAGCCTCCCGTGGCTCAATCATTAGCGGCACGATGTAAAAATTGATGAAGCGGTTTTGCGGATAAAAAATTTCCATATCATGACTGACTGGTCCGCCGCTTTTCGTAAGCGATTCCCAATCGAGACCGCGGATACGTTCGTCGAGCCGTTTGCCGATCACATCGTCTCCTTCCAGTCCAAACAATCCGCAGGCTGCCTCGTTAAGGTACGTGATCCGGCCCTTGGAATCGGTCACAATGATGCCTTCCTGGATGGCATTGAAAACCGTCTCAAGGAAACCTTTTTCCTGGGCCAGGCGCAGAAAATAATTCTGCACCTCTTCCGGCCCGATGCGCCCGAGCCGCTCGATGAGTTTTTCAAGAAAACCAGCTTTCATGGCGTTCGCCAAAGTTAAATCGTTGAATTGTTACAACGGGAAATCCTTTGCCGATTTAACCCTTCAACGCTTAAACGCTTCAACGTTCTCCGGCGCAGCCGGCACTTCCACGGTCAGCATTTCCACACGCAAATAATTCAATACCACCGGCGCGAGGATCAGACCGGGGATACCCATGAGTCGTTCGCCAATGATCAGAGCGACCAACGTGAGCCAAATGGGATTGCGTATTCGGTCGCCGATGATTTTGCTGTTTAGGAAGTATTCCAGCTTATGGATCAGAACCAGAAACAGCAGGGCGGAAATCGCCAGTTTCAGCGACACCGTCAAAGCGACGAAGACGATGACGGTATTGCTGACGAGGTTGCCGACGATCGGCACGAGGCCGCAAAGAAACGTGACTGCAATGAGCAGCGCCGCGTGCGGCAAATGCACCGCGACAAGGAAAATCGCGGTCAATACCGTATTGATCAGCGAGATGGTGATCTGCGCGCCCATGACCGTGGCGAAGCTGCGGTAGAAATCGCGGAATCGCGTCGAGACTTCATCGCAGCAAATGGAGTAAAGATTGTTCTTCACCCGATGCGTGCTCCGGTGAGGGTCGAGGCCTGTTTTGAAAAAGAGGCTCCCGGCTGCGATGATTCCGATTACACTGAAAAACAGTATCGCCGTGGTGCTTTTGGCGAAATTAGCGAGGTTTCGCAGGTAATGCGCTTCCTGGCCAAGCGCGTCGGTCACGGCCTGTCTAAGACTTTCAAAATCATTAAAAGGTAGCTCGATCTGGCGCTTCTGCGCCCAGGCGCTGGCGGAGGGAAGCGACGTGTCTGCCACATCCGGCAGCGCAAGAATGGCAGCACGAGTAAAGAACACTGCTGCGGCCCCGATCCCGGCCACAACGATGCCAAACAAGACCAAAGCCAGCCACTTTCTTTTCGTCAGGA
>QHMS01000242.1 GCA_003217895.1 Verrucomicrobiota bacterium | reverse complement strand
GCATGATGCCCGCGATAATAGGGATGTGAATGTTTGCGAGTGCGCACCGTTCGCGGAAATCGAGGAAGTCGCGATTATCGAAAAATAGCTGTGTGACGATGTAATCGGCGCCGGCGTCCACTTTCGCTTTAAAGTAATCCATTTCGAGCAGTCGGTTTGGCGTGGCGGGATGTCCTTCGGGGAAACCGGCTATTCCGACCCCAAAACCGCGACGGTCCGGATGTGCGCCGGACTCGTTAAATCGCCGAACGAATCTGACCAGGTCGATCGCATGTTGGAACGAGTCCCGCGATCTATCGTAAGCAATGCCGACCGGCCTATCGCCACCGAGCGCGAGAATGTTTCCAATAGCCGCTTTCGCGTACCGAAGGAGAATCTCCTCGATCTCCTGTTCATTGTGGCAGACGCACGTCAGATGAGGAATCGGATCCAGCTTAGTGGTGTGTTGAATGCGCTCAACAAGATCGTGAGTTAGATCGCGCGTCGAACCGCCGGCCCCATATGTCACACTGACGAAGTGCGGCATGTACGATTCCAAGTCGCGAATCGTTTGGTACAGGATATCAGCCGCCTCGGGCGTTTTCGGAGGGAAAAACTCGAAAGAGAACGTGGGAGAGCTCCCTTGGATAATATCAGTGATGTGCATGCCTTAGCGCCTACATTCGTTCCTGTCGCGACTTTTGGTCAACTCGCCGCATCACTTACGCGACGCTAATATTAACTGCTCGTGCGCCGAGCAAGCGACCAGGTAGCATTTCTGCTTTGTTAATTGATCGCGCAGCAGAATACCAACAACTTTGAATACACCTAAATAAGTTTCGTGCGTCGTGCAGGATCGCGCGATGTCGTCACTAATCGCAGGTTTTATTAACAGGTCATAATTAACCCGACCACAGATCGTAGTTCTCACTGTGCGACCATTGTTATTCGCATTAAGAAGAATAAGACTAAAGAAATTTTTCTAAATCGCCGTGATGTATGTTTGTTAAAAACTTTTTTGCGCACTGATGAAAACGTTTCGGGTGCTCGACCCAACTAGGCCGGCGCCAATTCGCCCAGGGCTTTGCGCATTAGCTGTGATGACCAAAGCGCCGCAGGCAGGACAAGTAAAAACACGCCTTATTCCGCCGCTTACGCCAGATGAAGCCGCAGAGCTAAACAAATGTTTCCTCCGCGACACAACAGCGGCGATTTCAGGTGTGACAATTCATAATGATGCCAGTGGGATAGCTGTTTACACACCAAGCGGTGCCGAATCCACTTATGTTGACATTCTACCAGGAGATTTCAGTTTGCTACCGCAACGAGGGGTCGGCTTCGGTGAACGGCTTTGTTCTGCCGCGGAAGATTTGTTCAGATGTGGTTTCGACTCGGTTTGCCTGATTGATTCTGACAGCCCAACCGTGCCCCCCGAAAACTTTTCGAAAGCCATCGAATTTCTAAAAACGCGTAGCGATCGCATCGTGCTGGGTCCGTGCGACGACGGCGGCTATTATTTGATTGGGGTTAAAAAACCGCATCGCGAGCTTTTCGAGCGAATCGACTGGAGCACAGAACGAGTGTTCGATCAGACCATGCGACGAGCACGCGAACTTGGTCTCGAAGTCAAGTTTTTACCGTCCGGATACGATATTGATGATGCTGCGGGCTTACACCGCTTGTCCAATGAACTGCAGCGCGACAGTGTTCACACCGAGATCGCCCCGCATACGCGGAAGTTTATGCGCCAGCTCATTGTGCAGAAAAAGTTATAGCGCACTAAGAGCGCAGAGCTGAATTTGCGACGGTAATCGACCGCCGCTACAAACATTCATGGCGAAACGCGCGTTGGTCACCGGCGGCGCGGGCCTAATTGGCTCGCACGTTGTTGATCTACTCGTGCGCGAAGGCTGGCAGGTTCGCGCACTCGATAACCTCGAACGCCAGACCCATCGTCGCGGTAAGCCTGCGTGGATTAACGAAAAGGCGGAATTCGTCGAAGGAGATTTGCGAGATCGCGACACAACCAGAGCCGCGCTGGACCAGATCGACTTCGTCTTTCACCAGGCGGCTTACGGCGGATACATGCCGGAGATCACGAAATTTGTGCATGTCAATTCGCTTGGGACAGCGCAAATGCTCGAAGTGATTCGAGAAAAGAATCTGCCGGTCCAAAAAATTATCGTGGCGAGCTCGCAGGCAGTTTACAGCGAAGGTGCCGGCGATTGTCCGAAACACGGTTTGGTTTTTCCAAGCGTTCGGCCAATCGAACAATTGCGCAAAGGCGATTGGCAAGTGCATTGCCCCCTCTGCGGTGCTGTTACGAGGAGCGCTCCCACTCCCGAGAACTCGCCGGTGGGCGGCGAAACCGTGTACGGCCTGACGAAAGTCGATCAAGAGCGACTTGTCCTGCTCTGGGGAAAACAAGCCGGGATTCCTACAGTTGCGTTGCGGTACTCCTGCACCTACGGGCCGCGCCAGTCCATCTTTAATCCTTACACTGGCGTAATCGCGATTTTTAGTACGCGGCTACTGAACAATCTGTCGCCGGTGCTCTACGAAGACGGCGAGCAAACACGCGATTTTTCGTTCGTGGAAGACATCGCGGGCGCAAACCTGCTCGCCGCGGAAACCGATAAACTTGACGGATTACCGGTGAACATCGGGAGCGGGCATGGCACGCCTATTCGCGAAATCGCCGAACAGCTTTCAGATATTTTGAAGATCGATATCGCGCCCGAGATCAACGGCGAATTTCGTCCCGGCGAAATGCGCCATCTTACCAGCGACACTAGGCTCGCGCGATCCGCCGGTTACAAACCAACTGTCGATCTCAACGACGGCATTGCCCGTTACATCGGTTGGATTCGCACCCAGGCCGACATTCGCGATTACTTCAGCGAAGCGAGCGAAATTTTGAAGAACAAAGGAATTGTTCATCGCGTGACAAGATGAACATTAGTGCCCGCATTCCCGATTTTAATGCCCACGTCGTCGAGCATGCGCGTAAGGATTTTCCGTTGCTCGATGCGGACATGACTGTGGGCGAAACACTGGAGCGGATCCGGCGCGAAGGCGTGGGTGAGCGCGTGATTTATTTTTATGTCGTTGATGAACTGAAACGGCTGGTGGGCGTGGTGCCTACGCGGCGACTGCTCACCGCGCAGTTAGAAACGCCGCTGCGCGACACCATGGTGCCGCGGGTGGTCGCTATTCCGGCGAAGGCTACCATCCTCGATGCCTGCGAATTTTTTGTGCTCTACAAGTTTCTCGCGTTTCCTGTGGTGGACGAGCAGCGGCGCGTTATTGGCATTATCGACGCGAACCTCTTCGCCGAAGAGATTTTAGAGGCGGGGGAAAGCGAGGACCGAGATCGCCCGCCCGAAGCAATCGGTGCGGAATTCTTCGAGGCGCTTGGTTTTCACATTGAACAACTCCGCGGGGCGTCGTCGTGGCGAAGTTTCCGGTTCCGGTTCCCGTGGCTGCTGGTGACGGTGACCGGCGGCACGCTCTCAGCGATCCTGGCCCAGTTTTTTGAAGCGACCTTGGCGCGCAGTCTGGTGTTGGCATTTTTTCTCACCATGGTGCTGGGGTTAAACGAAAGCGTCAGTATGCAATCAATGAGCGTGACGATCCACGCGCTGCGGTCGGTTCGCGTGACCAGGCGATGGCTCGCGACGGCGTTTCGGCGCGAAGTGATGACTGCGTTATTGCTCGCCGTGGCGTGCGGCTTGGTTGTTAGCGCGATTGTATTCATGTGGCGCAACGATCTTGCCGGCGCATTTGTCATCGGCGGCAGCATCGCAATTTCGCTGGTGAGCGCGTGCGTGCTTGGCTTAGGCGTTCCGTCACTTATTCACCGATTCAAGCTCGACCCAAAAATTGCGGCCGGCCCGGTCACGCTCGCTCTGGCCGATTTTGTTGCGCTGGTAATTTACTTCACCAGCGCATGGGTCGTTTTGCGATGACCAACGCGCTAAAAAGCGGCGCGAGGGCGGACCGCTCTCACAGTGCTTTTGGCAAACGCGACCGTTAGCGAGCAGAGTTAGTACGGATGGTCAGGGCTGGTTCGTAACCACTGTCGTCGCTGGTTGGTTCATCTCAAGCTGCGCACTCACCTTCTGGATTTGCGCCGCCTGCTCTTTGACCTCTGCCGCCAGAGCTTGCATTTCCTTCTGCTGCCGGGCCACCGTTGCTTTTAGGTCACCAATTGTCGCCTGCAATTGGGCGACGTTGCGCTGCTCCGATTTGTTAAGCATGGCTTGGCGGCGGCGGGCGCCTCGGCGAACAGGCAAAGTTTTCTTTTTTCCACCAGCAGCCATCGGCACGGTTCCCAATTTTCCAGTATCATCGACATAGACCAATGCAGCTGTACTCATATTGACGTTCGCCCCGGAGATGCCGCTGATATAACAGGCATTGTACCCCGAAAAATCGCCGCCGATTTGAATTACGCCATCTTGGCCAGCGAAACCGTTTGCGCCCGAACCAATACAAATATTGCCTTCGCCATCTACGTCATAGCCCGCCGTGTTGCCGATGGCTGTGTTGTCGCCGCCAGTGTTAGTGGAAAGCGCCAGGGCGCCCATCGCGGTGTTGTAGGACCCGGAAACAGTGCTCGGAAGCGCCAGATCGCCCATCGCGGTGTTGAAAGACCCGGAAACATTGCTCGAAAGCGCGCTATCACCAAAGGCGTTATTGGAATCTCCACGCTGGTCCGCGGTAAGCGCGGCGCTGCCGACGGCGTTGTTATAATTTCCCGTCATGTGACTATAAAGGGCAGTGGATCCGAACGCATTATTGCGGAACCCATCGTCATTGGAATTCAGCGCATACCATCCGAAAGCGGAGTTCTTTTCTCCGGCGCCGCTTCGGCTAAAATCATTGTTGTAAAGCGCTTGATAACCAACAGCGGTGTTCTTGGTGGCAACATAGTTATAATAAAGACAACCACTCCCGAAAGCGGTGTTTTGCGCTGCTGCGCCGCTTCCGCTGAAATCATTGTAATAGAGCGCTTGATAACCGGCAGCGGTGTTGTCTTCGGCAGAGTGATTATAGTAGAGCGCGTTGTTGCCGAACGCGCTGTTGTGGTTGGCGCCGGCATTGTAGAAGAGCGCGAATGCGCCGTTGGCGGTGTTGTCATTTCCGGAATCGTTGTACACCAGCGCGTCTGTGCCAGTGGCGGTGTTTCCGGTGCCAGTCGTGTTGAGTAGAAGCGCTGCTGCGCCAACGGCTGTATTTGAGTTGGCGTTATTCAACAGCAGCGTTCCCGCGCCGACGCCGGTGTTATAGCTGCCGGTGGTATTAGTAGAGAGTGAATACCAACCCAGGCCGGTGTTTCCTGCGCCGCTGGTCAGGTTAAGAAGGGCATTACAGCCTTCCGCAGTGGTGAATCCCGGATAGCAGCCATCGGGCGGCGGACCTCCATAACCGCCGGCTTGCATATTTGGGAGGAACGCGAGGAATCCGAACGCGAGTACGAGAGAGATCACTGAGTATTTTGTTTTCATGACCTGATGTTTTGGCAAAAATCCGGAGCAGTTGTCGAGCGGAATTCTCCAGGCGAAGACACGATGGAGCCGTTGTGCAATCGCAGACGCTGCCCTTATTTGCAGCTTGCCAAATGGTAAACGCAAACCAGACGCTTACGCC
>QHMS01000241.1 GCA_003217895.1 Verrucomicrobiota bacterium | reverse complement strand
TGTGGTCCGCGTTTCGCAGAACATGCCGGGTGGCGAAATCGTGCGCGGCTATCTGAGCCGCGGCGATTACTTCGGCGAGATTGGCCTGCTGAAGGGCGGGAAGCGCAGCGCAACCTGCGTTGCGCTGGACGCCGTGGATGTTGTGCGAATCACGGCCAACGAGTTCAACGTGATGCTTGAAAAGTTTCCGGACGTGCGGACACAGCTCGAGGCCATGGCAGAGGCGCGCCTCGAATCCGACAGAGCGCGCACGATTCCCTCGGGCTTTTCGCTGAGTGATTTCCTGGATCAGGGATTATTTGAAGCGCAAAATCTTCTCCTGATCGATCTCGACAACTGCACCCGGTGTGACGCTTGTGTGCGGGCTTGCGCGAATGCGCATGACGGTGTGTCCCGCCTGGTGCGCGACGGATTGCGGTACGATCATTACCTGGTTGCCACTGCCTGTCGCTCCTGTCGCGATCCGCTTTGCATGACTCAATGCCCAGTCGGTTCTATTCGGCGCAAAGAGAATCTTGAAATCCTGATCGAAGACTGGTGTATCGGCTGCGGAAAATGCGCCGAGCTTTGTCCGTATGGAAACATCAACATGCATCCCATCGACGTTGTAAAAGAAATCAGGACGGAAGTGAAATCTGCGCAACCTGGTTTGGCGCCGAAGATCAAGATTGAAAAGAAAAAGACCACTGCCTACAAGGCGAATACGTGCGATCTCTGCACACAGCTTTCCACGCCGAGCTGTGTTTACGCCTGCCCACATGACGCGGCGAAAAGGGTAGATCCCCGTCGGTTTTTCAGCAGCGTCATTGAAGCGCAAACAATGTTTTTCAAGACCACGACTGACTCGACCGCGGGTCGGCGAAAGAGGCACCTTACCGATTGAAGGCCATGTATCGTCCTGAGCGTGAGCGAGGGATTTTTTCAGTGGTTACCGGCGGAAATTTGGCGCGGCAGTGATAAACGACTCCTGACTACGGTCGTAATGACAATCTTTCGTCATGCGGATTTTTAATCGCTCGCACGTTCCGTGGCTGATTTTTGTTGTGCTCGCCACCATTGCGGCATCCTGGATTTACTTTGGCAATTTTCACCCGCGGCGTTTGCCCGCCGGATTTGGTTTGCCACCGTGGCTCGTACAAAAACCGTCGGAGCATCGCAGCGTAGGCGGCACACCGCTGGGTCTTACCTACGGCACAATCGCGTTTGCGATTTTCATTTTTGCGACCCTCTTCAGTGTGCGCAAAAGAGTCGTGCTCTGGCGCCTCGGGACACTGCAACGCTGGATGCGCTCACACATTTGGCTGACGCTGCTGACCATTCCGCTGGTAGTTTTCCACAGCGGATTTCGGTTGGGCGGCCCGATGACTACTCTGCTGATAGCGCTCTACGTGATCGTGATGGTCAGCGGCATTTACGGTCTGGCCCTTCAACATCAGATGCCGCGCATCATGAAAGAGCGTTTGCCGGCTGAAACCGTTTTCGAACAAATCCCGCATATTCGAGAACAGGTTGTCATTGCTGCGGAGAAGATGCGCGACTCATTTAAGCCAGCGCCGCCGAAA
This sequence comes from Verrucomicrobiota bacterium, assembly GCA_003217895.1. Classification (GTDB taxonomy): domain Bacteria; phylum Verrucomicrobiota; class Verrucomicrobiia; order Chthoniobacterales; family UBA10450; genus Udaeobacter. The sequence goes on along the minus strand of QHMS01000241.1, from coordinate 3,867 downwards.
AAAACTGATGCCGGTGCGCCTGCACCGAGCCCGCTCAAAACTGTGACCAGCGGTTCTACGCCGATGGCTTCCACCGTGGGTGACATAAGCACTCCCACCGCTCGCGCCAAAACGGTAGTCGGATCGACGATCATTGCCGCTCCCCTCAATCCATCGCCGTCTGTGGCCGCCGTGGGAACAGCAACGAAGCCAGAGGCACCGTTGCCAGGTGCCGTTGCATCAGCAAAGCCAGGTGCGGCTGAGGGGGACGCGGATTCGGAAGCGGTGCTGGTTGAATTTCTCGAGCGGCAAGTGCTTCCTTACCTCAAGGCAAAACGCGGCGAAAGGTTTCGGCTCGGCAACAGCCGCTTTTCTGACGATGCATTCCGCTTTGTAAAACTTCGGGTGCCCGAAGTGTACCGCAGCCGCGTCGAGGAAATTCAAGCGTGGTGCGACGAGCGCCGGATGCTCGATCTTCAGACAAAGTTGCATCATTGGCTGCACGCCTGGCTGTTCGTGCACGTGCCTTTTTCCTTTTTGCTTCTCATGCTCACCGCGTGGCACGCGTTCGTGACGCTGTTTTATTACTAGTGTTGTGTAACCGGTATGGCTTGCCAATCGTTAAGTTCAAAATGGCCCGTCGCCAAGGCGCGACGAGGGAGCATGTCCTTTGCGACCTGTGACCGAGACGCAACGCAGGCGCCGGGCCATTTTCAACTCAACCCTCTGGGCCGCGGTTCTTTGGGTGAATTTCCGCGTCGCTCCCTCGGCCAGCCCCGAACGCTTTCGGGGCAGCGCTTCGCTGGCTCCTTGAAATTCGCCCAAACTCCTTGCGGCGATTGGCAAGCCACACCGGTTACCCAACACTAAACGTCCGCCATGGCCGCACCCCGCAGAACGCAGAAACAGATCGCCGAACGCTACAAAGGCAATCTCGGCTACTACCGCAGCCTGCATCCGTGGCGCAGAGCGCGTTTTTGGATCAGCTTCCTCGCCATCATCGGCGGAATTGCCGGTATCGTGCTTTTTCAAACGCGCGGACGCGAAATATTTTTTAATCCGGGAAAAATTTCGAGCAGTCACGCCAGGTTTGCCGACGACTGCGCACAGTGCCACGATCAATCGCTCATCAGCAGCGGCACACTTACGCCATCAACATTTAAGGCCGTGTTGCGAGATCGTTTTAGTCACGGCGTCGCGTTCGAACCGATCGACCAAAAATGCGACGCTTGTCATCTTAAGCAAGATCGTCGGACGCACACATTCCACGAAGCCAGTGTCGTGCAGGACCGCTCTTGTTCGGCGTGCCACCAGGAACATCAAGGGCCCGGCCCGCTGAAATTGGTCACCAGTTCCAACTGCGTTTCGTGCCATGGCAGCGCCGAGGTGATGCAAGCATCGGCACAGAGGGGAATGCAGCTTTCGCCGCAGGCGTTTCACCGACATCCGGCTCCCCCGCAACAGGTGGTCTTCGAGCTGCCAAGACCCAGCCGTGGCTACACGCAAAAGATTTCATCATTTTGGAGTGGGCATCCGGAATTCCAACTCAATCGTGAGCAAGTTCGCGACCCGGATGTGTTGCGCTTTAATCATCAACGGCATTTTGCGGCCGACATTCCGCCGGTGAACGGGAAAAGACTCGAGTGCAATTACTGTCACAGACCGGAGCCTGACGGCCGTTATTATCAGCGCATCAGCTTCACGGCGAACTGCCAGGCGTGCCACTTACTTCAATTCGACCCGAAAAATCCCGAGCTAACTTTGCCGCATGGCAACGCGACTGCGGTGCGCGCTTTTTTGCGCTCGCTGCCCATGCAATACGCCGAGCTGGCGGTTAAAAAAGGAGTCACAAAGCCGAATGAGATTCAGGCCTTCGTTACAAAGCAGATGACCCAACTGCGCGAGCGCGTCCGCTCCGGCGAAGACTTTGAGCAACAGGTTTTCTTTGTCACCGATCCTTACAAACCGCAGCGTGACGCACCTCCGGGTGTGCGCGCCTCATACTACGGCTGTGCCCTCTGCCATGAGGTGAAGCCCGTGGCAAATACCGCTCCCATGATTACAAAGCCGATTTTTGTCGATCGTTGGATGCCGCAGGCGAATTTCAATCACGCCAAACACGCCAGCGTGAAGTGCGACGACTGTCATCACGCGATACAGAGCCGGAACACTTCCGATATTCTCATGCCAACCAAAGCGAACTGCGTCACTTGCCACAGCCCGGCAGGAAAAGTCGTTGCTGCATGCATCACCTGCCACACGTACCACGGGTCGCCTTCGCTGGTCGCCGGGGCTGCTGCGCCGGCTGGCAAGTACTCCTTCAAACAGACGGCGGTCGGAAATCCGCCCTAAATGTAGCTATCAGCCGTCGTTGCCGATTGAGAGCGTGGGGCAAACGTCCAAGGCGCGCTGCGCCGCGGCAGTCTCTTCCGGCGTCTCGGGTTGCTTGAAAAAATAGACGTACGTCTCGTCGGCGTTGTATTTCATCAGATTAGGTGCTTCATCGAGACAAACCCGGCAGAGACTGCAGGTCGTATCCACGTACCACGGACCGGGAACGTTCTCGGGCTGCTTGCTATTTTTGTCTGCCATGGAGTTCTTTTTACTGACGTCCTATGCCTGCGGCAAGTCTTTCATCTACCACGCCCCAAAATTTTTTTACGGCGTGGCCCTTGGAATTGCGCTGGGCTCCACTGCTGGTTCCCTGGGTGAAATCATTGGCGTCGGTGACGGCGTTGGCATCTCCAGTGGCGTCAACACTGTTCCGCTCTTCGTCTGTAATACTCCGCCGGAAAGCATTACGTCTTCCACACGATAGAGCTCGCCTTTGCCGGCAACATTTTTTCCTTCGCCGGACGTCGATGTTCGATAGAAACGTTCCATCTCATCGAGATGAAATGGACGCGAGCCGCGCCGGCCAAACACGACTGTTTGGCCGCCGGTTTCATCGACGACGCGGTCGCGTTCCAAGCCGCGCGAAACGCAAATCGCTTCGCCCTTTGTGTGATAAGTCGCGATCAATCTCGGATTCGGCCGCGGACTGAATCCTTGGGCGCCGGGAACTGTGTCGGGCGAAATCAACTGAATGACGCGTAACCCGTTCCTGCCGTCGGCTACGAGTGCGAATTGCGACGCGTTCACACTGCCGATCTGGACGGCGCGCGTGTCCTTCAGCGCGCCATTCGCGTTGAACATCTGATCAATGAACGGTCCTTCGGGATTTTCAACATCCACAATCGCCAGACCTTCCGGCCCGTTCGCGACGTAGGCATACGTGCGCGCGACATACAACCGGCCCGCGTGGTTAAGCCGCACCGTCGCGCGCGGAATTGGAATCGGTCGCGTCGGCTCCGTGAGATCGACAATCTTCAGCCCGTCATCATCAGTGATGAACCCGTAGCGGAACTGGATTGCGACGCAGCGCGGATTGCGCAGGAAACCATTCGTTAGGCTGCCTGTGATGCGCGGATGCGTTGGATCGCTAACGTCGATTACGTAGAGTCCGCGCGGCGTTGTCATATAAAGCCGGTGCCCCGCCGCGGCGACAAACGTGGCGCCGGTCAAAACGCTGTTCGGGTTGAACCGGACGGTTTCACTTTCCTTGAGGAAGTTGTTGTCCGGATTTCCGTCGACGAGTGTGGCGACGTTGCTGATGACCAAGCCCTCGTCGCGATCGGAGATGTAAACAAACGCATAGAAGAGGTCGATCGGCTGCTCTTCGTTTTCTAGAATATGTTGACGCGCGGGATCGAGCGCGAGCGTACTCGGTAGCGGAACGCTTGTGGCGCATTTGGTGTGGATGCGCGTGCGTTGGCCCAACGGCGACACGGGTGCGCTGACAATGCGCTCGGAAAATCCTTTTTGGTCGATCTCGGCAACGTCGAAAAC
>QHMS01000240.1 GCA_003217895.1 Verrucomicrobiota bacterium | reverse complement strand
CTTACGAGATGGTGCTGGCCGATGTGATTGCGCGCTATCACCGTCTCAAGGGCGAGAAAGTGTTTTTCCTGACCGGCGTCGATCAACACGGCCAAAAAGTCCAGCAATCCGCTGCGAAAGCTGGCGTTCCTCCGGCTGAATTCGTCAAAGGAATTTCACAAAAGTTTGTCGATCTTGCGAAAACACTCGATGTGCAATACGACGAATGGGCGGAGACGATCAGCGAGCGCCACAAGAAAGTCGTTCGAGGAATTTTGCACCGCTTATTCGACGGAGGCCAAATCTATAAGGACAAACAAGCCGGTTACTATTCAGTCCGCCAGGAACAATTCGTTACGGACAAGGAGCGCGGTCCCGATGGTCAATTCGGTCCCGAGTGGGGCGAGATCGAATTTCGCGAGGAAGAAAATTATTATTTCAAGCTTGGCCAGCACAAAGAGTGGCTGCGTTCGTATCTTGACAAACGCAAAGACGCGGTCATTCCCGATTTCCGTCAGACCGAGCTGCGAAATGCCGTCGAGAAAATCAGCGACAACCGCCAGTCCGGCTCGGACCTTTGCATTTCGCGCCCGAAATCGCGGCTCGACTGGGGAATTGAGCTGCCTTTCGACAAAGATTTTGTGACCTACGTCTGGTTCGACGCCCTAACGAACTACATCAGTTTCGCTGGTTATGATCCCACTGTAGGGGAAGCTGACAGCTTCCCCTACAACGCCCAACCATCAACTTTCCGCGACAAATGGCCCGCGCTGCAAATCATCGGGAAAGACATTCTCGTTCCTGCGCACGGCATCTACTGGCTCATCATGCTGCACGCGATCGGATTTCCTGATGACCAAATGCCGCAATTGTTGGTACACGGGTGGTGGAATCTCGGCGGCGCAAAAATGAGCAAGAGCACTGGGAACATCATCGATCCATTCGTGCTCGCAGATAAATACGGCGCCGAAGCGCTGCGCTATTATTTGATGGTTGGCATTGCGCCCGGTCAGGATGCCGATTTCAGCGAAGAACATTTGATTCAATTCTATAATCGCGACTTGGCCAACGATCTTGGCAACATGCTCAATAGAACACTTACGATGATTAAAAAATACCGAGAAGGGCAAATACGTTGGCCCTCTTCTACTCTACGGCCACCGTATGAATGCAAGGGATGGCAAAATTACGTCCACACGATGAATCAGTTCGCGGTTCATCAATGTATTTACATAGCGGTCAATGCAGCGTCATTTTGCAATCAGTACTTGGAAGATCAGAAACCTTGGGCCCTCGCGAAAGACCCGAAACAGACCGACCAGCTTGATGCGGTGCTCTACTATTCAGCAGATGCGTTGCGGATGAGTGCAATTTTGATTTCCCCGATGTTACCCAAAGCAGCGCAGGGCATTTTTGATCAACTGAATTGGAAGATGGAGTTGAGCGGCAAAGAGCAACGCTTCTCACTCGCAGACGCAGAGTGGGGGGAATTGCCGGACGGACACATGGTCGGTAAGCCGGTGCCGCTGTTCCCGCGAATTGAGCTGTAACAGCGGTCTACGGTCCCCTATCGAATTCAGATGCAGTGCTCGCAGAGCGCGGCTACAGAATTAGTCGAGAATCTTCGATAGAGCCGTTGTCACTGCTGCCGGCACTGTGATTTGCTTGCGTTTCGTAGGAAGCACTTCGTTGACCAACGTCGCGATCCAGTCGCGGGATGACGAGACGCTGACAATTTCAATCTGCGTCGGGGTCAACACACGATACTGAACCGTCAGCTCAATTGGCGACTGTTCACCATGCAAATCGAAGGTCAGATAGACCTCTTGTTTCTCGCTATTGATTTTTAGTTTCGTCATTCGTCCGAGCTTCTTAAGGTCAACACCGAGTCCGAATTTCTCAAGGTTGAAGTTATTAATCAGCTGACTCGCGAAGAGTTGCACTGCCGCATCTTTCACTTTGTTGGCGATGTGTTTTGCAGACTTCGAGATCATCGGATTATTGGAGGGCTAAGAGTAGCTCGTCCAGTTGCCGTTGAGGATAACCGCTCTTCACCTTTCCGTTCACAAATTCTCCAGCATCTGCGCTCCCGTGCATTCGTCTGGGTTCCTCATTGTGCGCATTCTTCGAAAGCAGCGGGTTCTCCACGCAGATGCGCGAGAGCTTCGCCAGCGAAATGCAGCGAGCCGGTGAGTAGAATTAGATTTGGCTCCGCACATGCGCGTGTTAGTGCGTCGGCGAGTGATGGCGTGATCGAATAGGGGAGTGCTGGAGCAATGGAGGATAAAACCCTTGCCAATGCTTGTGGGTGCGCGGCGCGTTCACTGCGAATTTTCGGAAGAAGAATTAAATTAGCGATCGGAGCGAGTGCTTCGCAGATTCCGTGCAAGTTCTTGTCCGAAAGAACGGCCAGGATAAGCGTCGCTTTCTGATCGCCAAAAATTTCGCGCCACGTTTCGGCAAGAACGCCTGCCGCGGCAGGATTATGCGCGCCATCAATGATTGTGCGCTCATCCCACATCTGAAAACGAGCAGGCCAGTCGATACGGGCAAGTCCGCGGGCAATCGCTTTGTCGTCGATCTCCATCCCTGCGGCATGAATCGCCGCAATTGCCACCGCGGCGTTCTGCGTTTGATGATCACCACGCAATGCAATTGGCGACCGATCGTAACGTTCACTTACGACTTGCAATGGCGCTTCGCCTTCGACTGATCGCGCGTGAATCACTCTTTCGGCTTCTGGTCGCTGCGGGGCGCAGACGACGGGAACTCCAGGCTTAATGATTCCCGCTTTTTCAGTCGCGATCTGTGGGATAGTTTTCCCCAGCCATTGTTCGTGATCGAAGTCGATCGGTGTGATTACCGAGACGTCGGATTGAATGGCGTTGGTCGCATCGAGGCGTCCGCCCATGCCGGTTTCAAGAGTGGCCACGTCGATTCTCGCTTCGGAAAAATGTTTCAGCGCCAGCGCGGTCGTAACTTCGAAAAATGTCGGATGCGGATCCCAATTGGCGATTAAGTCGCGAATCGTGGTCAAGCCGCTGGCAACCGCTTCCTCGAAAATCATTTCGCCACTTACACGGATCCGTTCGCGGAACGTGACGAGGTGAGGGGAGGTGAAGAGGCCGGTGCGATAGCCCCGCGCGCGACAGATCGAATCGATCATGGCGCAAACGGAGCCTTTGCCGTTTGTGCCTGCGACGTGGATGACTCTAAATGTCGAGGCGCCAGCCTGGGCGAGCGCCGGGCGTTCGCCGCGGCGAACGCCGCTACAACATTCGTCGAGCAAACGCCGGATGTTTTCCAGGCCAAGTTTGATCCCAAAGCGCTGAAGGCCATAAAGCCAGGCGAGCGCCTCCCGATAGTTCACGGCGTAATCGAAAAGTACCCGAGTAATCGGCTGATTTCTTCGCGCATTTTTTTTCGATGCACGATCATGTCGATCAAACCATGCTCCTGGAGAAATTCAGCGGTCTGAAATCTTTCCGGCAAGTCCTGGTGCGTGGTTTCCTTAATCACGCGCGGCCCGGCGAAACCGATCATGCTCCTGGGCTCAGCGATAATAACGTCACCCAATGAAGCGTAGCTGGCCATGACGCCAGCCGTTGTCGGGTTTGTAAGAACAGAAATGTACGGGAGCCGCTCCTGTGCATGCTGCGCGAGTGCGCCGCTCGTTTTTGCCATCTGCATCAGGCTCAACATTCCTTCGTACAAGCGCGCTCCGCCGGAAGCAGCAACTATGACCACCGCGCAGCGCTCCGCCGTTCCATATTCAATCACCCGCGTAATTTTCTCACCAACTACCGACCCCATGGTTGCGGCGAGAAAACCGAAATCCATTACGGCGATGGCCACCTTGTATCCATCGAGAATGCCATGCCCACTGATCACCGCGTCAAGGAGGCCGGTGCTTCCCTGGTATTTTTTGAGCCGATCTTTGTAGCTAGCCATTCCTTGAAACCGCAAGACGTCCACGGATTTCAAGTCGGCATCCATTTCTACAAACGTGTCCGGGTCGAGCAGATTCTGAATTCGCTCCCTGGCGGGCTGGGCAAAGTGATACTCGCAGCGCGGACAGACGCGTTGGTTTTGCGCAAGCTCGATTTCAGGCACGACTTCCGAACAGCCCGGGCACTTTTGAAAAAGACCACGCGGAATTTCCCGCTTTTTGCCGGCCTCCGCCTTAATTGCTGGCTTCTTGAAAATTGCCATGAGACTTATGCGCGTGCTGCTGTAGCCGCGTGAACGGAGAGCGCACCGGCGCGTTTCAAAACCCGGGCGCATTCGCTCAACGTGGAGCCAGTTGTCAGAACGTCATCGATTAACAACACCCGGAAACCTCGCACGTCTGCGTTTTTTCGTAAACGGAATGCGTTATGCAAATTTTCAATGCGCTCGGATCGATCAAGCGCAGTTTGCGTAGTGGTGTAACGGACACGCTGTAGCACCGGCCTGGAAGAGATCGACGTCTGTGCGCTCAGCAACGCCGCAAGCAACGCTGCCTGATTGAAGCCGCGTTCTCGTAGCCGCGTTGCGTGCAGTGGCACCGGCACTATGATGTCGAATTGGCTGCCACGAAGCCGTTCATCATCCAGTGCGGCATGAAGCCAGCGCGCTACAAGATGACGCAGATAAATTTGGCGTCCGTATTTAAATTCGTGGATGATTTCGCGAACGATTCCGCGACCCCGGTATGCGGACACCGCTGCGTCGAAATAAATCGTACGATGGGCGCAGTTAGCACAGGTAAACTCATTAGTAATGGAACCCTCAAAGGGCTCCGAGCATTGCCGGCAAAATGGCGCGACGATACGGGCGGTTTTTGCATCGCACCGATTGCAGAGATAATCGCCAGCTCGAACGCTTCCCCCGCAAATTGTGCAAACTGATGGGTAAAGAAGCGAAACGGCCGCCTCCAATGGTTCAAACTGATGAAGCGCGACCATATTTCAGCCAGGTTCGCATTATTATCCACGTTATTGCCGCTACGCCGAGCGGCACAATTCCAACAAGCAGATTTTTTCCTACCCAGGGAAGGGCAACTATTTGCCGATGCGTCAGCCAGCTCAAAGCGCCGCTCCCGAAAATTAATCCAGCATGCAAGCCAATTGACAGCCATAACGAATGGGTATCCACACGAGCCACCGCAAGGATGCAGCCGAAAAGAAATAATGTTGCAAAGGCGGATGTCACAGTCATCAGGTCCCCGACTCCTGCAAACGAATTGGCGATCGAATTTAAGCCTGAAATCCACGTAACGATCGCGGATGTCCGTTCCGGTGCTTTGAAAAAATGAACTGCTGCAAAGAGAGCAGAGACGCCAACGATGGCCAGGTACTTTCGACCTGTCCTAAGTAAAACGCCCAAAACCATGCCGCGAAAGAACGCCTCTTCGATGAATGGAACGGTGATTGATGCAACAAGCACCTTGCCAAGTCGCGCCCAGGCAAAGGTGTG
>QHMS01000257.1 GCA_003217895.1 Verrucomicrobiota bacterium | reverse complement strand
TGCAAGGATGTTTCTTCGCCGTTCACCAGACGGAACAAGTAATCATCACGCAATTTGGCAAGCCAGTTGGAGAACCAATCACGGACCCCGGATTACACTTTAAGCTTCCCATCATTCAAGAAGTCAACCGGATCGATAAACGATTTCTCGAATGGGATGGAGCGCCAGTTGCCATCCCGACTCGGGACAAAACTTACATTCACGTTGATACATTTGCCCGCTGGCGAATCAACGACGCCAAGACCTATTTCGTCCGGCTTCGCGATGAGCGAAGCGCGCAATCGCGGTTGGAAGACATTCTTGGAAGCGAGACCCGCAACGCTGTCGCCAAGCATGACCTGATCGAGATCGTTCGCATCGACAAGAATCGCAAACCGCTGCGCGATGAAAATCTAAAAAATGTGCCAACGGGCCTGGGAACAATTGGAGTCCTGCCGCCGATCGAGTACGGCCGGTTGAAAATCGAGGACGAGATCAAGACGAAAGCGGCAGGGAAATTATCGGAGTTTGGCATCGAGCTGCTCGACCTCCGGCTCAAACGCGTGAATTACAATCCTGATGTGCTCGGTCGAATTTACCAGCGAATGATGAGCGAACGCGGGCAGATTGCGCAGCGATTTCGCTCGGAAGGCGAAGGGGAAGCGGCACGCATCGCCGGGCAAAAAGAACGCGACTTGAATGAAATTCAATCGACCGCTTACCGGCAGGTGCAACAGATCCGTGGCGAATCCGACGCGAAAGCGACGGAGATTTATGCGCAGGCTTATACCCAGAATCCGCAAGCCGCCGAATTCTACAATTTCCTCAAGAGCATGGACACATATCGGAAAGTGCTTACGAAAGATACGACACTCGTCTTTTCTACTGATAGCGATCTGTTTGGATTGCTGAAACGCGCAAGCGCCAAGCCTCAAACCTTGCCGCCGGCACGCTAAGGGTACTCAACCCAAAGTCTTTCGAGCGACCCGTAACAGGAGAAGGAAATTTAAGCTTTCACAGCAAGCCTCACAGAGCAGGAAGAGCAAATCCAAAGAGTGAGCGCACAGCTTGAAGCGAGCAAACCTGCCCCGCAAGTGGTCAACAATCCATAAAACCGCGGCTCGCCCCAACAAACCAGCAGCATTTCACAATCAGCCCGTCACGCTTCACTGCACGGCGGCTTTTTGTTTCACTCACTAACTACCAATCGTCCATTCCCTGTGATCCGTCATGGCCGCACATGTTCCTTAGCTGGTTTTTGACAGATAGGAGTCGCGCCTTCAGTCCTCGAATATAATCCTGATCAAGATTATCGGATAGCTCCCATTCATTGAGCAGGGCTTTCAGTCCATCAATGCGCTGGCATTTTTTAATTAACCGGTCGCTGTGGCCGTTATCTCGAATGATTTCCATACCGTTTTATTACGTGGCGCGAGATGTCATCGGCTACTCACTTCAAGCAATTTAAAATTTGGCTCCAGCGGTAGGATTCGAACCTACGACCAATCGGTTAATCCCGACTCTGTTGGGACTCTACCACTGAGCCTACGATTTCAATCCCAGTAATTGAATTCGAATCAGCCGTGCAGATTTCCACGATTTGATTTCGCGCTCGCGCCGCACAGCCCTTGAGCGATCGGGATGCGCTTCTGACCATATCAAAGCCCACGGGCCATTTTTGCGTGTAAATTTCCCGGCGATCTTGTCGGTCCGATTGTGATTTGTAACCCGATTCTCAAGATTGTGCGTGTGACCGACGTAGAAATTTCCGGCCGGATTTCGAAGGATATATACCCAGAACATAGAAATTGGCTCCAGCGGTAGGATTCGAACCTACGACCAATCGGTTAACAGCCGACCGCTCTACCACTGAGCTACGCTGGATCGGTTTTATGTGATGCGGAGCATACTCTTGCGTCGCGATTGGCGCGGGGCAAGCGCCGCTTTCGGCACAAAAACAAGAGCTGCTTGTGCAGCATCGCTCTAGAGAAATTTGGTTGTGGGGCTGGATTTGAACCAGCGATCCCGCAGGCGCGGGATTATGAGCCGGATCGCGGCAGGCCAATCATCCGATAGAATCCATCGCCTCCTTTTTGTCTTTTGAGCAAAAGTTCAAGTTTTCGAGCCGATGAGAGATTCATCTCTTCGCTCTGCCATATCAATGTCCAAGGTCCCTTCCCGCGAGTCCATTTGGAGTGACCCACATTGTGCTGATTGATTCTGCGGTCGATGTCGTCGGATAAACCGATGTAAAATTTTCCCACGCGATTTCGGATGACGTAAACGCGATAAGTCACCGCGGTTGAAAGAAATTTGGTTGCGGGGGCTGGATTTGAACCAGCGACCTTCAGGTTATGAGCCTGACGAGCTACCAGGCTGCTCCACCCCGCGCGTCGAAAATAGGTTCGATGTGGATTGTGCGCAAATCGAAAAACGATTGTTCGCCTGGAATTCACCTGGAAAATGCAATCGCGTTTGCTTTCACCACCGCCACGACTTCGTTGATGTGTGAGCGGGAAAATTCTTGTCGGCACGGCGAGCTGGTCGGACCCAGGTTTTGTCGAGCGTTGGTACCCGAACAAGATGCCGGCGAGCGATCGGCTCAGTTGGTACGCACAGCATTTCGATTTGGTCGAGGTGAACTCGACGTTTTATTCCGTGCCCGAAACGCGAATGGTCGAACGCTGGTGCGCAGCAACACCGAATGATTTCACGTTCGATGTAAAGTTGCACCAACTGTTTTCGTTTCACTCGACAAAGGCAAAGCTGTTGCCGCCGGAGTTGCAAAGGCGCGCAGAGACGGACGCGAAAGGGAACATAAAATCGACACCGGATTTGCAGGAAGCGCTGCTCAAAAGGTTTCTGCTTCCAATGTCGATCATCCGTAACGCCGGAAAACTAGGCGTCTTACTTTTGCAGCTTTCGCCGGCGTTCTCTCCTCGGAAACATCAGCTGAGCGAACTCGAGCCATTGATCGAGATGTTGAGCGATTACGATCTTGCGATCGAGTTTCGAAATCGCAACTGGGCAGTCGGCGATCATTTGGACTCGACAATTGATTTTGTGCGAAAGCATCGCGCAATTTTTGTGAACGTGGACGCACCCGAATCGGATCATTTCACCGTGATGCCGTCGGACGTGGACAAAGTGACAAATTCCAAGGTCGCATATCTGCGGCTGCACGGGCGCAACGCAAAAGCTTACGTCACCGGTAAAACGGTGGCCGCGCGTTTCGATTACAATTACAGCGACACAGAAATTACAGAGGTCGCCGAGCGCAGTAAGAAGCTCGCGCAAGAAGCGCGCGAGTTGCATGTGATTTTCAACAACAATAATCTCGATTATGCGCCGGCTTACGTCACCGGTAAAACGGTGGCCGCGCGTTTCGATTACAATTACAGCGACACAGAAATTACAGAGGTCGCCGAGCGCAGTAAGAAGCTCGCGCAAGAAGCGCGCGAGTTGCATGTGATTTTCAACAACAATAATCTCGATTATGCGCCGCGCGCGGCGCTTTGCTTGCGCAAAGCACTGGGACAAATCGTTAGGACGCCGGCGGAGACACTGGAGTTGTTTTAGATCGACCAAGTTCCGTCAGAAAAAGCCGTCGACGGATAGATGAAGAAAACGCTCAACGCCGAACGCGAACATTTATTGTCCCGAGGGAACAACGAGCACGTGTCTGGGCTTCGACGTTGGACGTTCGACGTTGGGCGTTCGACGTTTCTCTGGCAAGTTGATTAACGTTGAAAGCGCAGAACTTACAAAAGGTCGCTGAGCAGGTTTACGAATCGCGGTTGCCAAGGCCACTCGCGCGCTGGAAGCGGTGGCTGGTCGAGCATCACATGACGTTGATGGCAATCGCGGATACGCCGCATTCCATCGCTCTCGGATCGGCCATCGGAATTTTCTTCGGCTTCACGCCCCTGTGGAGTATCAAGACATTGCTCTCGATTGGGGTGGCGTGGGTATGTCGATGTAACAAAATCGCGGCGGCGATCGCGGTCACGTTGCATGACGTGCTCATCTTCGCAATGCCGGCGATCTATTTTGCGGAATACAAGGTGGGCTGCTGGATTTTGCGTCGGCCTGTGCCGCTGCATCGCTTCCGCTTCCATTTCGGGCTGCACGATTATTTGAACACCGGCTTGTTTGTACGGCTGGTTTGGCCGGCCTTCGTTGGTTCGCTCTTTTTCGCGATCCCCTCGGCGATCATTGTTTATTTTGTGATGCGCTTGCTGATTAGCCGTGCTCGAAAAGCGCAGAGAACACACTAGGACTCTGTCATGTTGAGCGGAGCGAAACATCTCTGACTGTCTTTGCCGGGACGTCTCTTCAGAAATCTCCAGGGATTCTTCTCCCGCGAGTGCGGGATCAGAATGACATCGCCATCGTCTCGCCGCGGCGAGCCGATCCAGCTTTGCATTCGCAAGCGCGTTTGCGAATCAGAACGCGCCGATTAAGGTGCTGCCGTTCGAAGGTGTTTATGCGTTTGTCGCTTGGATTTTTCATCATTTTCTCAGTCATTTTTGCCAGCGCATCCATTGTTCGCACTGCGGCTGCGGCGCAGGCATACGTTATTGCCGATGCACAAACGGGCTACATTTTGGAAGAACAAGAGCCCAGGAAGAAATTGCAAGTGGGCAGCCTCACCAAGATCGCGACGGCGAGTGTTGTGCTCGATTGGGCGGAGAAAAAATCAGGCGACCTCAATCAGGCCGTTACCATTCCGCAACAGGCGTTTGTCGGGACCTCCGAAAACAATATCGGCTTTCAACCCGGTGACAGCATCACGTTGCGTGATCTTCTCTATGCTGCTCTTGTGCAATCGGACAACATCGCGGCCTACACGCTGGCGCACCATGTGGGTTCGCGGTTGGGATCGCTTCTGCCCAGCGACATTTCCTCGAAATTCACGCCCGTGGATGCGTTCGTTACTCAGATGAACGCGCTGGCCAAACAGCTGAACATGGAGCGAACGCGTTTTGTTAATCCGCACGGCATCGATTACAGAGTCAAACCGATGCCGTACTCAACAGCGGAAGACATGGCGCGTCTGACTCGATATGCAATGAACAAACCGAGTTTCCGTTTTTACGTGTCGCAAAAAGAACGTCAGATTTCTTTCGATCGAGCTGGCCAACGGCTTAATTACATGCTTCGTAACACGAACGAGCTTCTTGGCAGGATGGGCATCGACGGAGTCAAAACCGGCACCTCAGCGCGTGCCGGCCAATGCGTGATTCTCTACGCGAATCGTGAATCGGAAGTGGTTCGCCAGGGCCAGATGGAAACCGTGTACCCGCGTCATTTGATGGTGGTGCTCCTGGGCAGCGCGAATCGGTTCAATGAAGGGACTGCGCTTTTGCAACGCGGCTGGCAGCTATACGACCAGTGGGCAGCAGCCGGTCGGCTGGCCGACCCAAAAAAGTTGCTCTGATCACGATTACAAAAATGAAACCATATGCTTCGCTGATTCGCCTCGCCCCTTTTGTAAATGGGAGAGGATTGAGGTGAGGGGTTTCCAGGCACAACGTGATTACGAAGCGAAAATCCTCACCCTACCCTCTCCCTTGAGAAGGGAGAGGCGGCATATCGCGTCAAACAGATAAAATGAAGCCGCGGATTGGTGTTTTGACCAGCGGTGGCGATTGTCCGGGACTCAACGCGGTGCTGCGCGGAGTCGTGCTCGCCGCGGAGAAACTCGGCTGGGAAGTAGTCGGGTTCCGCGACGGATTCGAAGGACTACTCCCGCCCGGCGATCATGTTGTTCTCGATCGCAAAAGCATTGATGGAATCATGGCCTTGGGGGGCACGATCATCGGCACGACGAATCGCGGCCATTTTGTGGCTAAGACCGGCGCCGGCGACCGGACGGTTGTGCCTGCACACATTATCGCGGGCGCCAAGAAGATACTGGACGAGCTTCAGGTAAACGCACTAATCATCGTAGGTGGTGACGGCTCGTTGGTGACAGCGCAGCAATTACAGGAGGCCGGGATCAATTGCATCGGTGTCCCCAAAACCATTGACAACGATCTCGAAGCGACTGCGGCCACGTTCGGATTCGATTCCGCCGTCGATGTGGTGGTCGACGCGCTCGATCGGTTGCACACCACCGCCGCCAGTCACAGGCGAGTTATGGTCGTCGAAGTAATGGGACGCCATGCAGGCTGGATCGCCTTGCACGGTGGGGTCGCGGGCGGCGCGGACATCATTTTGATTCCCGAAATCCCGTTCGACTACGACAAGATCGCGAGCATGATCAAGGCGCGCGAGGCTGCTGGTTGCCTGGGAACTGTCGTCGTTGTTGCGGAAGGCGCACGACTAAGACACGGCGAACAAGTGAAGCGCGACGTTGAGGCAGGCGAGTTTCGGCTTGGTGGGATTGGCGACATGGTGGCGCGGGAAATTGCCAAACGCACCGGCAAGGAAACGCGGTGCTGTGTGCTCGGCCATCTCCAACGCGGTGGCGCGCCCACGACGTTGGACAGAATTCTCGCCACGCGTTTCGGCGTAAAAGCCGTGCAGCTGGCAAACGAAGGTCACTTCGGCACGATGGTCAGTTACCAAAATTATCAAGTACGCCACGTGCCGATCGCCGAAGCGGTCAATCGTCTCAAGCTGGTTCCGCCCAATGGCGAGCTGGTGCAGACCGCGCGTGACGTGGACATTTCCTTCGGCGACTGATTTCTGTCATGTTGAGCGAAGCGAAACATCTCTGATCACTTCGACTCCATGCGCAACCACGACTATTGGGTGTACATTCTCACCAACAAACAGGGTACGACGCTATACATCGGAATCACGAACACCATCTCCCGCCGATTGAGCCAGCATAGATCCGTGCAAGGTAGAAGGCTTCACGAAACGCTATCATCTGAGCCGGCTCGTTTGGCTTGAGCACTTTCGCAACGTGAAGGATGCGATCGGGTGCGAGAAGAAACTGAACGGGTGGCGCCGCAGCAGGAAAATTGCGCTCATCGAACAAACGATCCACGATGGCTCGATCTGAGTGACGACTGGGAGCAGCAGCCAAAGCTCTATGATCGTGCATGGGATACGGCAGAACTGATATGAGATTCCTCGCGGAACCTGCGCTAAGTGAATCCGAAGGATTCAGATTGCCGGCCTGCCTTCAGCTATCCGCTTGTCATGTTGAGCGAAGCGAAACATCTCTGATTGTTGTGTTGATAGCTGTCGATCCAAAATGATCAGAGATCCTTCGCTTCGCTCAGGATGACAGAAAGAGAACATCAAACCTCGATGAAAATCGTTCTCGCATATTCCGGCGGCCTCGACACATCGATCATTCTGCGCTGGCTCAAGGAAAATTATGGGGCTGAGGTGATCGCGTTCTGCGCCGATATAGGTCAGGAAGAAGAACTCACTGATTTGGAGAAGAAAGCGTTGGCGACCGGCGCATCAAAATGCGTCATCGAAGATCTGCGCGAAGAGTTCGCGCGCAATTTCATCTTTCCGATGTTCCAGGCCGGGGCGATTTACGAGGGCCAGTATTTTCTCGGCACCAGCATCGCGCGTCCACTCATCGCGAAACGAATGGTCGAGATCGCGCGCGCTGAAAACGCCGACGCAATCGCGCACGGCGCGACAGGGAAGGGGAACGATCAAGTTCGGTTTGAATTAGCAGCCGTTGCGCTCGCGCCTGACCTGCGCGTGATCGCGCCGTGGCGTGAGGAACGTTTTCGCGAACAATTTCCCGGGCGCGCTGAGATGATCGCGTTTGCTCAGAAGAACAAAATTCCCATCGAAGCGACCTCGGAAAAGCCGTACTCGATGGATCGCAATTTGCTCCACATCAGTTACGAGAGCGGCGTGCTGGAGGATCCGTGGCTCGATGCCAGCTCAAAAGAAATGCGCGGAATGTACAAATTAAGCGTCGCGCCGGAAGACGCGCCTAACGAACGGGAATATGTCGAGCTGGAATTTGAGCGGGGGAATTGCATTGGTGTAAATGGAAGGAAATCTTCGCCACTAGGCGTGGTGCAAACGCTCAACAAACTCGGCGGGAAACACGGCATCGGCCGCGTGGACATTGTCGAGAACCGCTTTGTCGGAATGAAAAGCCGCGGCGTTTACGAGACGCCCGGCGGCGCGATTTTGCATTTTGCGCATCGGCAAATGGAAACACTGACCATGGACCGCGAGGTGATGCATCTGCGCGACAGTCTCATTCCAAAATACAGTGAACTGGTTTACAACGGCTTCTGGTTCTCGCCTGAACGCGAAGCGCTCCAGGCTCTCGTAACAGAAACGCAACGCGATGTCACCGGGGTCGTTAGGCTAAAACTCTACAAAGGCAACATCATCGTCGCTGGCCGCAAAAGCCAAAAGAGTCTTTACGATCCAAAAATCGCAACCATGGAAGGCGCCGCTTCCGCATACGACCAGAACGATGCGACCGGTTTCATTCGTCTGAACGCACTGCGATTACGGCTCCGCGCGCATGTCAGAGGTTGCGAAATTCCTCCTCCGTCAGCTTCGCCTGCCTGAGAATGCTGCGGAAGGTCCCCCTCGGAACGTCCTCTGTGTGCATGGCCACATAAGTCTGCCGGCCATTCAGGATGCCGCAGGTCAACATGCGAACCTGATTGTCGTTTTATAACGAATCCGGCGCGTTGAAGCCGCGCCAACACCTCACGCGCTTTGTAAGGCACTTTCGGAAATCTCGATCGTGGAAAAAAAGAACTCAGACGGTGAATCAATCGATTCGCCTGCGGCTTTCTTTTCCGCCAACCAAAGCTTCACTAAATCCTCCGCAGCGGCGCGCGCTCCTTCGATACCTTCGCCATGCGTTGTCAGTCCTAACGCGGGGATATATGCGTAGTAAAAACCCGACGGTAATTCTCCGTTCTCGATTTTTTCAAACAAGATGCCGTAAGTCATAGTGCGAAGCCGATTATAAAACTATCATAGCATCTCCGTCTGCTTCTCGCGTGCGGATTCCCGCGCCGCCATCGCGAATGGATCGCCATTGACGCTTTACAAAAACTGCTCTCAATACCGTACAACGGTCCGCTAGCTACACAGGAGGTACCGCTCACTCCCGCGCTGCTCCAGCTCG
The DNA here is from genome assembly GCA_003217895.1 of Verrucomicrobiota bacterium. Taxonomy (GTDB): domain Bacteria; phylum Verrucomicrobiota; class Verrucomicrobiia; order Chthoniobacterales; family UBA10450; genus Udaeobacter. Next base: position 11,576 of record QHMS01000257.1, on the reverse strand, counting down.
ATCCGATGTTCGATCCGCTCCGGAATGATCCGCGCTTCCAAAAACTCGCCGCTTCGCCCGCGCCGAAAGCGAAGCCGTAAGCATTGTAGCGGCGCTTGTGTCAAGCGCTGAAACAAAACAATAGGCGCTTGGCACAAGCGCCTCTACAACAAACAGCCACAACCTTGCGACGGAGGATTGTCGATCTTATATTTAGAAGGCGCGCTCAGCGCGAGAGAGGTTAGGAGGTCATTATGCCGACGACAATTGCTGCTCCGAAAAAGAAAGCTGCCCGTGCGGCGCAGGAAGATTTCTTGCCGCTCGAAGGCACGGATCACATCGAGTTTTACGTCGGCAACGCCAAGCAGGCGGCGCATTTTTACCAGAGCGCGTTGGGTTTTCAGCCGGTAGCATACAGCGGACCTGAAACCGGCGTGCGAGATCGCGCCAGTTATGTGGTTCGGCAAAACAAGATCACGTTTGTTCTGACGACGCCGATTCGGGCGAAACATCCAATTGCCGATCACATTCTCAAACATGGTGACGGCGTGAAAGCGATCGCGTTGAAAGTGAAAGACGCGACCTCCGCCTGGAAAGAAACCACGAAGCGCGGCGGCAAAAGTTACATGGAGCCGAAAACGCTGACAGATAAGCAGGGGAAAATCGTGCTGAGCGGCATCCATACGTACGGCGAAGTCGCGCACGTGTTTGTGGAACGCGATGATTACACAGGGCCGTTCATGCCGGGTTTTGTGAAGTGGGATCCATCTTTCCGCGCGCCCGAGACGGGCTTGCAGCATGTTGATCATTGCGTTGGCAACGTCGGATGGAACCAGATGAATCCGTGGGTGAAGTTTTACGAAGATGTGATGGGTTTTCGAAACATCCTCACGTTCGACGACAAAGACATTTCCACCGAATACTCCGCGTTGATGAGCAAGGTGATGAGCAATGGGAACGGCTTCGTCAAATTTCCGATCAACGAGCCGGCCGAAGGCAAAAAGAAGTCGCAAGTGGAAGAGTATCTCGAGTTTTACGACGGCGAAGGCGTGCAGCACATCGCCATGGCCACCAACAACATCATCGAGACGGTGACCGCGCTGCAGCAGCGCGGGCTCGAGTTCCTGAGAGTTCCTTCGACGTACTATGACACGTTGCTCGATCGCGTCGGCCACATCGACGAAGAACTCAACGCGTTAAAGCGCATCGGGATTTTGGTCGATCGCGATGACGAAGGTTATCTGCTGCAAATCTTTACCAAGCCGGTGGAGGATCGGCCGACGCTCTTTTTCGAGATCATTCAACGCAAGGGCGCGAAGAGTTTCGGCAAAGGAAATTTCAAGGCGCTGTTCGAAGCCATCGAGCGCGAACAAGCCGCGCGAGGGAATTTGTAGAGTGAAAGAGAGTTCACCCCTCACCTTAATCCTCTCCCCTCAGAGGGGAGAGGCGAACAGAGGCGCATGTTGCGTTCTCGCCGTGGGCGGCTCAGATGGTCGCCTCTCCTTTTGGGCAAGAGGAGAGGGGGAGGGTGAGGAGTTGGTTCAATTTTAAAAGGAGGATTCGACAATGCCGTATTACCAAAAACTTGGCGAAATGCCGCGGAAGCATCACATCTGGTTCCATCGTGATGGCGCCGGACCCGGTTACAAAAACGAAGGTATTTATTACGAGCACGTAGTTACGACGGAAGGTTTCAACGAAGCGTTCTCAATCATGTACCACTTGCGGCCGCCGACGCGCGTCCGCAATGTGAAGCTTCTGAAATGCGAGGAGCTGAAGAAAGTCACTGATAGCCCGCTGCGGCATCATCATCTCAAGACGGCGGACATTCCGCGCAAAGGCGATATCTACACCGGACGGATCCCGATTCTTTTCAATCAAGACATGACCGCTTGGCGTGCGCGCCCGGAAAAAGCGAACGGCAAGTATGAGTATTACAAGAACGGCGGCGCGGATGAGATCATCTTTGTGTTCAAGGGCGGCGGCACATTCGAGTCCGTCTTCGGTAAGCAACGTTATCGCGCCGAGGATTACATCGTGATTCCGCGCGGAATTACTTACAAGCTCGTGCCCGACAAGGTGGAGGAAGAGGATTATCTGATTCTCGAATCCGTCGGGCCGGTGCGAATTCCGCAACGCTATGTCAATAAAGAGGGCCAGATCAAAATGGGCTCGCCTTATTCCGAGCGCGATCTGCACGGGCCAACTGACTTGAACACGATAGACAAAGAAGGCGACACCGAAATTCTGGTCAAAGACGGCCCGCGCTGGACTGTGGTGACGATGGCGCATCATCCGTTCGACGTCGTCGGCTGGGATGGGTTCGTTTATCCGTTCACATTTAACGCGCAGGATTTCGAACCAATTACCGGCACGGTGCACCAGCCGCCGCCAATCCATCAGACGTTCGAGATTCGCGGATACGTCGTGTGCACATTTGCTCCGCGCATGCTCGATACACATCCTGAGGCCGTGAAAATTCCGTGGGTCCACGACAACGTCGAGGCCGATGAGGTTTTGTTTTACGTCCGCGGAAATTTCGGATCGCGCCGCGGAATCGAGCCGGCCTCGATTACGCTCCATCCGCGCGGAATTCCACACGGGCCGCATCCGGGCACAATCATAGCGAGCAGAAACGCGTTGCGTACCGAAGAGCTGGCGGTGATGTTCGATACGCAACACACGCTCGAACTGACAGAGCAGGCAGTTGCGCTCGACGACGAAAAATATCCGCAAAGCTGGCTCGACTAACGTGAATCCATCAGGTAACGGCGAAACGGAATTGCAGGCGGCTGAGCGCCGCATTCGAAGTATTCCCAAATGCGGCGGGGCCAAGCTCGCGCGGATGGAAGAAACATTTCGCAATCTGCTCGAGGCAATCGGCGAAGATCCAGGACGCGAAGGTTTGCTCAGAACCCCGTGCCGTGCGGCGCGCGCGTTTGAGTTTTTGACCAACGGTTACCGGCAGGATCTCGATGAACTGGTGAACGACGCCATCTTCAGGTCGGAAGCCAGCGAGATCATTCTCGTAAAAGACATCGAACTGTATTCGATGTGCGAACATCATCTGCTCCCATTCATCGGCCGCGTGCACGTGGCTTACATTCCGAACGGCAAAGTGATCGGCCTCTCCAAGATCGCGCGGATTGTCGACGTTTTTGCGCGTCGGCTTCAGATTCAGGAACAGCTCACCGTCCAGATTGCGGATGCTCTAATGAAATGCTTGGAGCCGAACGGCGTCGGCGTGGTCGTCGAAGCGAAACATCTTTGCATGATGATGCGCGGCGTCGAAAAACAGAACTCGGTGATGAAAACTTCGTGCCTCCTCGGTGTTTTCAAAGAGGACGCGCGAACACGCTCCGAATTCCTCTCGCTGCTGAAAGATTAGGTGGAACGGTCGCCGCGGCGACTCCTCAACGCGTTGGCAAATAATGCGGCTTTGCCGCCTAATATTCGCGCCTTCGGCGATTCGGTCGGCATCGTCTTCGGAGAAGCCGATCCACCTTGCGCGATGCTTTGCAGCATGTTTGCTCCTTTATGCTCCTAACGGTCAGCAAGCGTCTCGAATTTTCAGCTTCGCGGCGTTTGCGCGTTGCCCAATGGAGCAATGCCGAAAACCTGAGCGCTTTCGGCCCGGAAACGAATGCACGCTTCGGCAGCGGGCGCAATTACGTTGCGCACTTTGTCTTCACTGGTCCAGTCGATCCAACAACAGGAATGCTGATTAACATCAGCGAAATCAAAGACCGCGCGGGCAAAATTGTGCGCGCAGGTTTCGATCACAAATTCCTTAACGAGGACAATTCCGCTTTTCGCGACGTTCCGCCAACTGCTGAGAACATTGCCCGGCAACTCTACCTCGATGTCACACCGCTGTTCTCCGACGGCGAAGCGAAACTCTGCGCTTGCCACCTGACCGAATCGTCCGAACGCAGCGCCACCTATTATGCCACCGGGGTGAGTGAGGCGAATTACTGGTTCGAATTTTCCGCGGCGCGCAGGACGATGTCGCCTCATCTGAGCGCGGAGGAAAATGCGCGCCTGTTTGGGCCAGCGACTTCAACGCACGGACACAACTATCGAGCTCGTCTGACTTTTCGTTCGGAACGGTTCGATGGGAAGGAACTGCTGGTCCGCTACGATGCAATCGACGCTTGTCTTCGCGCGGTGCGTGCCGAACTCGATCATCGCAATCTCAACGAAGACGTCATTGGATTAAAGGATCGTCCAATCACAACCGAGAGTTTAGCGCGATACATCTATGAACGTGTGAACACGATGATGCCGCTGAACCGTGTTCGTTTGCACGAGCGTGACGACTTTTTTGCGGAGGCGTGGGGAGATAAGATTGTTTTTCTGGGATTGCAGATGCCATTTCATGCGGCACATCGCTTGCATGCAGCGGCACTTTCCGATGCCGAGAACTCGAAGCTTTATGGCAAGTGCAACAATCCACGCGGACACGGTCACGGTTACTTGACGGAAGCGACAGAGGGCGGCGAGTACGATGTGCGCAGCGGAACGCTCTGCGATTTCGTTGCGCTGAAGAACGGAATTGCAGAATCGCTCGACCCATGGCGCGATCGCCATCTCGATCTCGAAACGGAGGACTTTCGCGACACGCCTTCCACCGGGGAAAACATCGTCCGGGCGCTTTGGCCGAAGATTGACAATCGTCTGGGGCAACGGCTCGTTCGCTTACGTTTGTGGGAAACGGCAAATAATCGGTTTACGCTGCGCAGGACGTAATGTCATCGCAGGGCTAGTGCGAGGGCGCGTTTGGCAACTGGGGCGTGGCGTTGCTTCCTTAGGGATCGGGCAGCTTGTCATTCTGAGCGAAGCGAAGAATCTCAGATCAGTTGTTTCTCTGCGCCGATCGAGTCAATAGTCAGAGGTGTTTCGTTTCGCTCAACATGACAAGAACCAATTCGGCGTTGGACGTTGGGCGTTCGGCGTTCGACGTTTTCTGCGAGTACTATGAAGCGTTATCTCATCACCGGCGCGAGTCGCGGAATTGGTCGCGCGATTGCTGAAAAACTCGCCGCGAAAGATGTGGAGCTTCTCTTGCATGGGCGCGACACGGTTGCGCTGGCGCAAACGCAAAAAGCTGTCGAATTACAATGCGCGAAAGTAGCGCTTTTAATTCATGATCTGGCGATTACCGCTGGCGTGTCTGACTTGATCGCCGAAGTCGGCAAGGAACGAATCGATTTGCTCGTGAACAATGCCGGCGTCGCGGTGGTGAAACCATTCATGGAGATCACCCAAATCGAATGGAAACAAACCGTCGGCGTGAACATCACCGCGCCGTTCATGCTCACGCAGCATTTCGCTCCGCGAATGCCACCGGGATCGAGCATCGTGAATATTCTCTCCGTTGCAGCCAAAAGGGGATTTCCCAACTGGAGCGCGTATTGCATGAGCAAGTTCGCTCTTGAAGGATTTTCGCAATGCGTGCGCGAGGAATTGCGGGACCGAAAAATTCGCGTGATCAATGTTTACCCCGCGGCGACCGACACCGAAATTTGGGACCAGATCGAGGGCAAATGGCCGCGTAAGAAAATGATGGGGGCCACGGAAGTGGGTGATGCGGTCGTGTTCGCCCTGGCGCGCCCGACGGATACGCTCGTCGAGAATATCACGCTCTCGAGTCTCGCTGGAAATCTGTGATTCCCAGCGCAAGTTTCGCGAAACGGAACGGCATCTCTCGGAGATTTTGCACGGAGTGCTTTCGGAGTGCGATGCCTCTTCGCATCGCTTTCCGTCACTGAATACCATATATTCTGCGCGTCTGGAATTCGGGCACACCTATGATCGAAGCTTTACAGAGCGAGCTTACTATCAACGTCGTCGCTTCGATCATTGTCTCGCTGCTCTTTTTGGCGGCAGGATTTGCCTGGGGAAAATACAAAGAGCGGCGCCGGAAGTTTGGGAGAAATCTCGAAGAGTACGATTTCTACCCCTTCACGGTGACGCGCGAAAACTTTGGCGAGTTCAGTCTGAAAGATTTCCGGCTCGGCATGCATTACTTCCTCAAGAACGAAGATCATACCGCCGCGCGACAGCTCATTTTCATTGGCGAACAAAACAACGTGCGCGCACAACTCGAGCCCGCTGAGCAAAAGGTGTACGCGCAGCTGTTCGAGAAATACAACGGCAAGACAATTGCCGATGACACGCACGAATTCCTTGAAAACTACGAGCGGATCGTGCGCCTGATCGGGAAATCTTTTCCGAATACCGGGATCGAGATCCTGTTGCACAACCTGGCCGACCCTGCGCACTCACTTATCACGCTTGAAAACAACGTCACCGGCCGGCATTTGCGTGACGGCACAACCAACCTGTTGATCGATCTCAAGCGTCGCCAGCTCCTCAACGAAGAGAAGCTGAATTACGAGCTGAACATCGGCACGCGAAAATTCAAATGCACGACCATCCCGATCAAGCGCAAGGAATTTGGAATCGTCGGCGCGATTTGCATCAACATTGACGCTAATTACATCAGCGAAGAAGTGCTGAAAGATCGGCAGCGCATCGAATTGTGGTTCCAAAACCTTCTTCGCACTGACATGCAGCTCGACGAAAATATTCTGAGCAAGGACGAATACGCGAAAGCGCTAAAGGGAAAACGCCACTTCAAAGACGAAGCGTTCTAACTCTGCGCTCAATTGACGTGTCATTCTGAGCGAAGCGAAGCGGAGTCGAAGAATCCCGTGGCGTTACCTTAGGGCTGCATCGCGGAATTCCTCGACTTCGCTCGGAATGACAATAGGCAGCGCGAATTGGGAAGCAGCTACTTCGGGGAGGCGTGCAGTGCTGCCTGGTATTCTGGCTTCTTGTGATACTCGACCAGGCGGAATCCCCAGCTGATTAAGGTCAAGAGATCTCTGGTCTTGGCCTTCTTCTCATTCAGGAATTTCTCGATTCTTGCTTTCAACTCTGGCTGTTGATCGGTTGTGTCGAGGATTTCGAAGATTTCCATCGACAACAACCAGTCTTCGGGGTGTTCGGCCTGCTGGGTTTCCCAGATTTCGCCGAGCCGTTCGTAACCGGTTTTGCTCTCGCGAATCTTGCGGACCTGCGCGTAGAGATTTTCAAGGCGCTTCCGTTTTGCATCTGATGGAACTTTGATGGTCCGCTCCTTCGGAACGAGTGCGACCTGATTATAGGCGTCCTTGTCTGCCGCGCCGTTAAAGACCGAACTAATACGCTCGCCGACGGCCATGTCGTACGTCCCCAAATCGGGATCGAACAGGACGCGGTCGCCATATTTCGCGCTGCAATTTGAGAATTTGATCAACAGTAATCTGCCGTCGCGACGCAAGATTTTCTCGACCCTGCCCGAAACGACGATGCCGCTGACGAACTCCAGCTTTGCTTTTTTGCCCTCAACAATTCCGAGCGCGTGCAGTTGATCGTTGGTGAGCGATTCCGGTGATGTGGATGTTTGTTTCCATCTCCCGACCGGCGAACCAAAGCCTTCCTTGTGATAATCGATACCGTGGCCTTCGAGTTCTTTGTCCTGGAACGCCAGCGCGGTCTTGCCAGTTGTCCGCAGATAAATCGGAGAATCGTTTTCGTCTGTCATGACTTCGGTGAAAACTCCGCTGACCTGCAGGCCGGACGAATATTCGCACGTCGCAGTGTTATTGCATTCGATTGCCTTGTTGATGCCTTCGAGGCCGCCAATCTTGAATGCCATTTTGCTCGCAAATTCTTCCAGGACATCCTTGAGGTGTTGGAAATCGCGGCAGACAAAAAGCTGCGGCTGTTTGGTGGTGATATCGAACGGCTGATTCATCGCGTCGATGGAGTAGGGGATCTTCTTCACTGCCGGCTCAAGGCATGAAACCGATTCGCCAATCGAGGAAAGCAATCCCGCCCCGTAAATCTTTGGAGTCTCGAGTGGGCCAATAAGGCCGTATTCGACTGTCCACCAATGCAAGCGCGAGAGCAGCGCCATTTCCGAAGGTTCGCCCAAGGTTTTTTGCCGGTGCTCAACCAGCTTGGTCGCTTCATCGACTTCTTTCGGATCGGCATTCGGTCGCTCTTTTAGGATCGACAAATGGCGGATCGCTTGGTACAACTCGAAATCTTTTTTGGACGACATCGCTCTTGCGCCGATTTCGCCAAAGCGCTGTAAATATTTGGAGTATTCGCGATCGACAATAATCGGCGCGTGCCCGGCGGCTTCGTGGACAATATCAGGCGCAGGCGTGTATTCGATGTGATGGATCTGGCGCATGTCGCACGCGATCACCAGCACTTTGTAAGCTTGAAATTCCATGAACGCCGCCGGCGGAATGAAGCCGTCCACGGCCACCGCGCCCCAGTCGATTTTCGCCAGAATATCGTTCATCTCTTCGATGCGTGGGATGCGCTCGAATGAGATTCCGGTGTTGAGCAGCCCCTTGAAATAAACTTTGTGCGCGTACTCCCTTAGAAAAAAAATGTTCTGGCGCATAATGAACCGCCAGACCGCGTGATCGACCGATGTGTAATCGTCGTAACGCTGATCGACTGCGAATTGAAGCAAATGTTTAGGGCAACTGGCGACTGCCGCGTTGTCATAGCTGATACCGCCTTGGGCTTTCATCGGGGCACCTCCTTCTTGAGCGAGTATAATTTATGACTCGTTTCGCGGGCGAGCAAGAATGATTCGCTTGAACGCGCTAAGGTGGATCGGCTTCTCCGAAGACGATGGCAGAGAAATCGCCGAAGGCGCAGATATCAGGCGGCGGAGCCGCGTCGTTGCCAACGCGTTGAGGAGTCGCCGCGGCGACCGTTCCACCTAGAAAATAATCACGGTGTTGCCGATGCTCACGAGGTCTTTCACTCTCGCGGCGTCCCAGTTTGCCAGGCGAATGCAACCGTGACTGGCGGCCCGGCCGATGGTCTCCGGATTGTTCGTGCCGTGAATGCCGATGCCGGGTTTGTTCAGACCCATCCAGAGGATGCCGACCAGATTATTCGGGCCCGGTGGAAGGTTGTAAAAATTTTCGGTGCGCACGCCGTAGTTCAGCATGCCTTCGTCGTAGCGGAACCATGGCCAAACGGCCGCGCCGAGAATTTTCCACGTGCCCACCGGTGCAGGCAGGGTTTTTGAGCCGGGCGTGATCGGAAACACGCAGACGAGCTGGTCATGATCGAAAACTTCCAAGAGGTGCTCATAGGTATCGACAAAAACTTTGCGCGACGCGAACGCAGGATTTTCGGGAACTTTTCCCTCAGTGAATTTTTCAACTTCAAAGGGCAAAACATTCGGCACTTTGAGGACCTCGCCCGGCTGAAGATGTTCCCAATTCTTACCGGGATTCAGTTTCTGAATATACGCCTCAGCAGAATGGAAACGTTCCGCGACGAATTCCAACAGCGACGTGTACGGCAGCCATTTCAGTTTCGCCTGCTCGGCGTGGCTGCCTGGCACATCCCCGATGTGTTTCAGGTCTTCGTCCCTGATCGTGTAACTCGTGTAAGTGTTGGGGACTTGGTCGAGCATCCATTGATCGACTGCGCCGGTCTTCGGCATCGCGTGCGCGTGCTTGTATGAGATGAGCGCTTTTCGAAAAAATTCGCCCATTTTACCGTCGATTTTCCCCGGACCGAAATCGCTGTTGTCCAAAAAAATCTGCAACCGCGTCGCAGTTTCCTCGTCGTAGTTTGGCAACGCGACGGGATAAATTCTCGGCGGCGGAGTGTTCTCCTGCGCGAACCCGGCCAATGACAACACGGAGAGCGCAACACTGAGAAAGCCAAACTTCATCGGCGAAAGTTATGGGCTGTAAATCGTGTTAGAGCAAATGCGCCTTAGCAGCGAACGTCGACTTGTCGTAGCGCGACCGTGGATTCGGCCGGCAAAAGCCATCGCTCCTCGCTTGCAATTGCAACAGTGCCTCTTCCGCCGTAGCGCGGCGACTCGGTTGTCCAAAGTGTTTCCCACTTGCACCCCGAGGGCTGCGCGAGCAGAGGCTCCGAAGCAGGATGCAAGGTCTGTGTCTTTCCAAAGTTAACTACCAGCAGACGATCGTCGTTATCTTCCGAAAAATATCTGAAAACGAAACTCCTGGCTCCGACCACTGCGCCATCGATTCCACCAGTGCTTTGCTGGGAAAAGCGCGAATCTTCCCGCCGCAATTTCAAAAGATCGAAATGGAAATCGTAAAGCTCGCGATTCTTTTCTCGTTCGGAGAAATCAAGTTTACAGCGAACAAATGCCTCTGCCTCATCCGGTGCGGGCAGAGTTCGCCATGCTTCTTTTTCGGTTAGCGATAAAAATGGCGCCAGCAACTTAGCGCGACCTTTTCGCGTCGCTTCGCGCACGGAAGCGTCGCCCACGTCCGCAAAGAACAGGAACGGGCTCTGCGCGCCGAATTCCCGGCGAAGTTTGAAAGCGCAGTCTCTGACCTGATCCGGTGTTCGCGATCTGGTCGTGGTTTTCGATGAAACAAATGAACTCCTCGGCAGCGAGGCCGAATGTGGGAGTCCCACGCAAGACTTTTCGCCATGATAACGCCTGGCCCTGATAAAGAAAACCGTATTTGGCTGCGGAAACAAATTCCTGCGGCGCGCCGAGGTAATCGCCGTAGTAAGCTTCGTTGCGACCGGTCACCGCCACCACGGCGCTATGGTGAAAATCGTCATTCCACATCCCATCCAGATCATCGCCGCCTGCGCCGCGCGGCCGCGCCATCTTCGCGTCCTGGAAATCGTTCTCGGCGATCAGAATGATTGAGCGCGAGCCGGCCGCCGCGCGCGCTGCGCGCCCAACCGCGCCGATGATGTATTCAGCCGATTGATCGCGGATGGCGTGTGTAGCGTCGAAACGGAATCCGTCGAAATGAAATTCCTCAATCCAGTACCGGCCATTCGTGATGAAAAACTCCCGGACGGGACCCGAATTGGTTCCATCGAAATTAATGGCATCACCCCATTCGTTTTCTTTTTCGCGAACCAAATAATCGTCGGAAAAAACACCAAGATAGTTTCCGTCGGGCCCGAAATGGTTGTAAACGACGTCCAAAATCACAGCGAGGCCTAACGAGTGGGCGCGATCGACGAACGTCCTCAGATCATTCGGAGTTCCGTAGAGGTGCGAAGGCGCGAACAGATCGACGCCGTCGTAGCCCCAGCCAAATTTCCCTGGGAACTCCGCGACCGGCATCATCTCAATCACCGTAATTCCGATGCGCGCCAACTCTGGCAACTGCTCCGCCGCGGCGCGCCACGTCCCTCTCTTTGTGAATGTGCCGATGTGCATCTCGTAAGTGATTTGGCCTTTCATCGTGATGCCCCGCCACTGTGAATCGCTCCATTCGAATGTTCCGGGATCAACAACGCACGAGGGGCCGTGTGGTCCATCTGGTTGAAAACGCGACGCCGGATCCGGATACAAATCTTCTCCACCGTTAATTCGAAACCGGTAGCGGCTCCCGGCAGCAGCATTCGCGGTACCGGAAAAATATCCGTCTGGCTCCGATGATAGTGCATGAACTCCTCCCTTTGAGCTGGGACCTGGCTCGATAACAACATCAAGGTCACGCGCTTTTGGCGCCCAGACGCGAAAATGCGTTTGGTCTTTGCCAATTACTTCGGCG
>QHMS01000256.1 GCA_003217895.1 Verrucomicrobiota bacterium | reverse complement strand
CGCAGTGAGCAACAGTTCGGGTTCGATCGGCTCGATCTAAGTGGAAAGCAGGAGAAAATCATTCGCCATCTATTGGCGCAGCCTAACGGTATCATCCTTCTCACCGGGCCCACCGGCTGCGGAAAATCGACCTCACTCTATTGCTTCCTCAGCAGCATTAATTCCGTCCAGCGCCGTATCATTACAGTCGAAGAACCAGTCGAATACCGAATTCCAGGTGTTTCGCAGATCGATGTGAAACCGGAGATTGATCTGACCTTTGCCAAAGGTCTTCGTCACATTTTACGACAGGATCCAAACGTTGTCATGGTTGGTGAAATTCGTGACGTCGAAACTGCGGACATCGCGATTCGCGCGGCCATGACTGGCCACCTCGTTTTCAGCACACTCCACACGAATGACGCCGTGGGTGGCATCACACGCTTGCTCGACATGGACGTAGAACCATTTCTGCTCTCGTCGGTGGTGAAGGCGTTCATTGCCCAACGGCTCGTGCGCACGATTTGCCCCGACTGTGTCCAAATGGTGGATTATCCACGCGACTATCTGGCCGAGATCGGTTTTCCGGTGAAGGAACTTGGTACCCGCTTCCGACGGGGCGCTGGTTGCGATCAATGCCGCCAGACTGGCTACCAGGGTCGCGCGGCGATTTATGAAATTTGCCTCATTACTGAGCCGCTGAGAAAGCTGATCATGCGAAAACGCGTGCGCGTTACGCAGACGGACGAAGTGATGGCTGAAACGACCGAAGAAGCCGGGCCGGTGGTGGCGGGCGAAGCGGCCGAAATAAACTAGCGTCGACGAGTCGCCCCTCGTCTCATTCCCCGCGCAACTCGCGGATCGCCTTTGCGTAATCTTTCGAATGAAAGATTGAGGTCCCAGCGACGAGAACATTTGCGCCGTTTTCAATTGAGAGCTTGGCCGTGCCCGGATTGATGCCACCATCCACTTCGATGTCGATCTTGTCGTTCAGTGATCTGGCGCGTTTCACTTTTGGCATTTGGTCAGCGCGAAATGGCTGGCCGCCGAAACCGGGATGCACCGTCATGATCAGCAATATGTCGATTTTGTGGAGGAAGGGTTCGATCAAATCGAATGGTGTTTCGGGATTTAAAGTGAGCCCGGCGCGGCAACCGCTGTCTCGAATCTGCGCCAACGTTTTCGAGACATCGTGTTTCGCTTCCGGTTCTACATGAACGGTGATGGAATTTGCGCCGGCTTTGACAAATCGCGGCACGTAATGATCGGGATGCTCAATCATGAGATGTACATCAAGCGGAAGACTTGTTAGGCCGCGTAACACCCTCACAATCTCCGGGCCGAAGGAAATGTTATCGACGAAGTGTCCGTCCATGATGTCGCAATGGATCCAATCCGCGCCTGCGTCTTCGACGCGCTCGATTTCGTCTCTGAGTCGAGAGAAATCGGCGGCAAGAATGGATGGGGCGACGATGATGTTCTGCATCCTACAAGGTTACGAGAGTTACAAAGGTTACAAGGGCCAGGAGTTTCCTCTACCCGGGCCGTTGTAACCTCTATAACGATGCAACTTTTCAACCTTTCTCTTGACGTCGCTTCGCACTGTTTCATGTTACGGCGTTTCAGGCTGGCCGAATCGCGCCGCGGGAAAAGGTCCCGCGAAGGTTCGCTCAAACGGGTGAACGCGCTTCCTTCGGACTGGAAACTGCTGCTAATAAATAATTCATGTTCAACGGACTTTTCGGCTGGTTATCCAGCGATATCGGGATCGATCTGGGCACGGCGAACACTCTTGTTTACGTCAAAGATCAGGGAATCGTTCTGCGTGAGCCGTCGGTGGTGGCCGTGCAAGCCGGCACAAATAGAGTGCTGGCGGTAGGCGACGAGGCCAAGCGGATGCTCGGCCGCACGCCGGCGAATATTGTCGCGGTTCGCCCGCTCAAGGATGGTGTAATCGCCGATTTCGAAGTTACAGAGGCGATGTTGCGGCATTTCATCAGCAAAGTCCATAATCGCCGGGTGCGCGCGAGGCCGCGGGTGGTGATCGCGGTCCCTTCCGGAATTACCGAAGTGGAAAAGCGCGCGGTGCGGGAATCGGCTACCCATGCTGGCGCGCGAGAAGTTTATTTGATCGAAGAACCGATGGCGGCGGCGATTGGTGTGGGACTTCCAGTTCAGGATCCTGCTGGTAATATGATCATCGATATCGGCGGAGGCACAACGGAGGTCGCCCTTATTTCGCTCTCGGGAATTGTATTTAGCCGAAGCGTGCGTGTTGCTGGCGATGAGTTGGACGAAGCGATCGTACAGTATATGAAGCGCGCTTACAATTTGATGGTTGGCGAACGCACGGCCGAGGAAATTAAGATCAAGATTGGCTCGGCGTATCCGAGCGAAAAAGAAACGAGCGTAGAAGTTAAGGGACGCGATCTGGTCGCTGGTTTACCCAAGACGCTCATGATTACTTCTCAGGAAGTGCGCGAAGCGTTGCTTGAACCGATTTCGACGATTGTTGATTCCGTTCGTATTACCTTGGAGCGCTGTCCGCCCGAGCTTTCGGCGGACCTTGTTGATCGGGGATTGGTATTGGCAGGCGGAGGCGCGTTGCTGCGCGGCTTTGACAAACTTTTGAGTGAGGAAACAGGTCTGCCTGTCCATGTTGCTGAAGATCCGCTCAGTGCAGTGGCGGAAGGTACCGGTAAATGCCTCAATGAACTCAAGTTTCTTCGTCAGGTCGCCTCAGCGGATCGCCAGTGGCGCTAATAATTTCGAATTTCGAATTTCGAATTTCGAATTTGCGGCGCAAATGATTGCGTCGGCATGAGCCGCACAAACATCATCGCGCTGCTGATTTTTGGTGCCATTCTGGGATATTTTCTCAGCTTCGGCCCGGATATGACGCAAAAGTTCAAGTCTGGCGTCTATCAGCTGCTGGCGCCATTTTTGACCAGTGGGTCAGGGTTGAAAAAACAGATCACGTCTGTGAGCACTGGATTGAAGTCGCTCGATCAACTAGAGCACGAGAACTCTGCACTTCAGGTCGAAAATCGAGAGCTGCGCGCGACCAACCAGGGCCTGCGTGATGTCGAGCACGAAGTGAATCGTCTGCGAAACGCCCTCAATTATCGGCAGCGCTCGGTATTTAAGTTGATCGCAGCGGAAATTGTGGCGCGTGATTCTTCCACTTGGTGGCGAACGGTGACGATCAATCGCGGCAAGAGAGACGGCACCGAAATCGATATGCCTGTGGTAACCGCGGAAGGTCTCGTGGGAAAGATAACCACTGTAAGCAGCAACATCTCGCTTGTTTTATTGGCTTCCGATGAAAACTGCCGGGTTGCGGCCTCGGTGGAGGGAAGCCGGGAGCAGGGGATCGTTTCCGGCGAGCGGGTAACCACCGGATTGAGCCCGCTTTTAGACCTGAATTTCTTAACAAAACAGGCTGACTTAAAGCCCGGCCAGAAAGTCTATACGTCAGGAGTAGGCGGCGTTTTTCCGTCGGGTTTGCTGATCGGCGGGGTGAAAAGTTTTCGTGTTCGGGAGTTGGATGGACAAGCACAACTGACCCCAGCAGTCGATCTCTCGCATTTGGAGGATGTGTTCGTGGTAACAGGCCGAAGATGATTTTCTTTTTTCTTTTGCTGGTCTTAGTGCTGGCTGCGCAGATTTCGGAGCTTTTCATTCCTGCGCTGCCGTGGCTCTACGACGCCCACGTCTATATCGTGCCGGTCATTGTTTTCTATGGAGCAATGGCGTTGCCGTTTCCCTTGATGCTCGCGCTTGCCTTATACGCAGGGATTTTGCTCGATGCGCTTACTGTGCAGGTGATTGGTGGGAAGGTTGAAATCTCAGCTGGATCGTCCATACTGCTTTACGGAGTGCTGGCAGGAATAATGCACGGCCTGAGACCGCTCTTTGCCCGTGGACGGTGGGAAGCGCATTGTATCCTGAGCGGCATTTTCACTTCGTTGATAGTTTTGGCGCAATATCTGATGATCACATTCCGCCGCGGCTCCTTTGTTCTAACCCGTGAGATTTGGTGGCAAATCGGGGGGCCCGGTCTCATTGCCATGGCGGTGGCACCAATCCTGTTCTGGCTTCTGCAATGGATAGGACGAATGACGGCTTATTCATATGGTCCCGAAAGGGGGCACATCGAATGAAGAGAAGCCGTTTGACTTCGCGTATTCGGATTCAGTTTCTAGGCTTAATCATGCTGCTGGGCATGGGCGCTCTCGGCCTCAAGCTTTGGTGGATACAAGTGGCGCATGGTACCGAATGGACTGCCCAGCTCCGCGGCAGTTCTCAGGCCACTGTGCGCATTCCCTCAGTGCGCGGCGAGATCAAAGACCGCAACGGGGTGGCGCTTGTCCAAAACCGCGCCAGTTATGAGGTGGACTTTTATTTGCCGGAAATGGTCAAAGGTTATCGCGAGCGTTTTGGTTCGCCACCCTTGACCGAGTATCGAGCGATCATCAATGGCATGCCGAAAGATCAAAAGGAGCCCGACATCATCAGGATTGTTAATGACGGCGTTGTCCCGCGTCTTAACCAGCTTGATCTGGCGCGCGACTACAATTCCGCCAAGTTGGAGCGGCACTTTCGTAACGATACAGAAGTACCGTATTCCTATATCAAGGACATCGATTTTCCCACCATGGCAAAATTTTCGGAGCACGATGTCGGACTACCGGGAGTAGATATCGCGATCAAACCGGTGCGCTCTTATGTTTATGGCGCGCTGGCCGCCCATATTCTCGGTTGTGTCGGCATGCCCGACGACATCGATAAAGAGGAAGCGAGGAAGTTCACCTTTTATCAACAGGATGTCGAAGGAAAATCGAACATCGAAAAAACGATGGACGAATATCTGCGTGGAAAACCGGGGGTGCGTTATTTGCGCAAGAATGCCAAGGGAACTATCGAGGGCGTGCTGCGCGAAGATCCGCCGCAACAAGGCGCGAACGTTTTCCTGACACTCGATGCGCGCATTCAGTCGATTGCAGAGGAAGCGCTGCGCGCTGTGAGCCGTGCCGGAGCGGTCGTGGTCGATCCAAATAATGGGAACGTTTTGGCCATGGCTTCTGTGCCATCATTCGATCCAAACACTTTTATCCCAAGCATCAAAGCGAAAGATTGGAAAGCGCTGCAAAAAGATGAGGGTGATCCCCTGGTCGACCGTGCCATTAGCGCCTTGCCGCCAGGATCGACATTCAAGCTCATCACGGCGCTCGCCGGTCTGCGGGCGGAGGGGAAAAATCTCGCAAACGCGCATTACAGCTGCGGTGGCGGTATCAGTTATGGCGATCACTTCTTCGCGTGCTGGGTAGCCGCGAAACATTACACGCACGGCAACATCGGGCTGGCCGATGCGATCAAAGTGTCGTGCGACTCCTTTTTCTATCAGTACGGCAATGCAGCGGGCATTCAGTCGATTGACCACATTGGCAAGATGTTGGGAATCGGCGAGGAATCAGGTCTGCGGCTGTCTGCCGAACAAAGCGGCAATATGCCCGGGCCGGAGTGGATGCAGATCCATCATCCACAAGAAAGATGGTCACAAGCACAAACGGCGAACGTTTCCATCGGCCAGGGCTACACGCTTGTTTCGCCACTTCAACTCGCAATGGCCTACGCCACGATTGCGAACGGCGGCGTGTGCTATTATCCGCGATTGGTTGACAAGGTCTTGAAGCAAGATGGCTCGCCGGCGCTCGATGAGCAAGGCAATCCAGCTGCGCCCCCGCCGCGCGTGCGGTCGGATTTACGGCAGGAAATCTCGCCTGATAAGATCGAGCTGGTTCGCAAAGGCTTTTGGAAGGTTGTTAATGAGGACGGAGGTACCGGCGGCAGAGCGCGTTTAAAAGACTGGGTCGTAGCGGGAAAAACCGGTACCGCGCAGGCCACCGAGCGCGGTCATGAGGAAAACGTGGCGTGGATGGCTTGTTTCGCGCCATTTGACCATCCGAAGTACGTCGTCGTAGTGATGGTTCAGGGCGCCTCTGGGCACGGCGGCGAGGTCGCGGGCCCGATCGCTACACGCATTCTAGAACGCGCACTCGCGGAGGATGAGGGCAAGTTCGATATGCAGGTCGCCTGGCTCGCACCCGCACATCACGCCAATCCGCTCCAATTAATCAAAGCCGTGAGTTATGCCGGCACGGGGGGCAATCTCGGAGGCGATGACGAAGAAGGTGCGGACCAATCGCAGGCTGCCACTGTACAGATGGCAAGCTCAGACGCATCGCCAGATGTAGAACCGGAGGCAGATTCTCAAGGACAAGTGAGACGACGGGGTGCGGCTGCTGTGGCGCGCGCCGTTCCCTTTGCCGCGCCGCAACCTCGCAACTTTTTCGAACGACTTTTTGGAATCCGCCGACAGTCGACGGCGCCCGCGCCGACGCCTGCTCGCCGGCGTGGAGTACGATGAACTTTCGATCAGAAATGCTGTCGCAGAACGTCACCGCGATACCGCTGCTGATCGCTCAACCTCTTCAATTTTATGATAGACAAGGTAAGAAAGATTTTGGGGCTTGGCTCCCGCAAGACGGGGAACAAGCTCATACTCAGTGTAGAAAAACTCGAGTCTCGCGTTGCGTTGCTCGAGAACGGCCGGCTTGAGGAATACAGCGTCGAGCGTAAGAGCTCGCGGAATATCGTCGGCAGCATTTACAAGGGCAGAGTCAAAAACATCGAGATGGGCCTGAAGGCGATGTTTGTTGACATCGGCTTCGAAAAAAACGCATTCCTTCATTTTTGGGATGCAATTCCTGCTGCGCTGGACAGCGGCATTGAAGAAATCGATCGGCGTACCAACAAGCGGCCTCGAAAACGGATCACCGTAAAAGACATACCGAACATTTATCCGGTGGGCTCGGATGTAATTGTGCAGGTCACCAAAGGCCCCATCGGTACCAAGGGGCCGAGGGTGACAACCAATCTCAGTTTTGCGGGACGCTATCTAGTTCTGATGCCGTTTAGTGATCGCAGCGGTATCTCGCGAAAAATCGAAAACACCAAGGAACGCGAGCGACTACGCAAGATTGTGCGTGAACTGGACATGCCCGACGGCGTCGGCGTTATCATTCGCACGGTAGGCGAGGGCCAGCGCGCCAGATACTTCGTGCGCGACCTACGTTTCCTTCTCGATCAGTGGGCCAAAGTCGAGCAGGCGATTCGTGAGAACCCGGCCCCTCGCCGGCTTTTCGAGGAGCCTGACTTGGTTGAACGAACCGTGCGCGACTTTCTCACCGAAGAAATTGACGAGGTCGTTTGCGATGACCGTGTATCAGCGGAGCGGATGAGCGAAATGATTGGCCAGATTTCCCGGCGCGCGCGGAATCGGGTTCATTTTTATGACAGTGCGGCGCCAATTTTCGACACCTACGGCGTGCAAAAACAAATCGACGACGCGTTTCACCGGCAAGTTTGGTTGAAATGTGGCGGTTATATTGTGATCGACGAGACCGAAGCGCTGGTAGCGATTGATGTGAATACGGGCCGCAACAAAGGTGGGCGCGATGTGGAGAAAACAATTTTGCAGACGAACTTGGAGGCGGCCGATGAAATCGCCCGCCAGCTGCGGTTACGCAATATTGGTGGCTTAATCATCAGCGATTTCATCGACATGAAGAGCCGTAAAGATCAGCAGGCAGTTTACAGTTTGATGAAGGAACGGCTCAACCGCGATAAAGCCAGGACGCATGTGCTTCCCATTTCACAACTCGGGCTGATGGAAATGACGCGCCAACGTGCGCAGGAAAGCCTCAGCGAAACAATTTACCAGAATTGCCCTTACTGCGGCGGGCGCGGCGTTGTGAAAACCTCCATGACCACAAGTGTGGAATTACACCGGACTCTCAACATCGTCATGCGCAAATACCAGGAGAGCATCCACGAATTCCGGGTCATCCTGAACCCCGAAGTGTTGAAGCGATTGAAGGAGGAAGACGAAGAACTGCTGGTGGAGCTGGAGCGCCGGTACGCAGGTCGCCTGATGTTTCGTGGCGATCCGTCGTTTCACCATGAGAAGTTTCTCGTTACGGACGCGAATACGGGCGCGGAACTGAAACCTTAAGCTGGCTTAGCAAGTGCCAGAAAAAACTTGCAATTTTTGTCGGCACGGCTCAGACTCGGTGCATCCAGACAGGGAGCGGAATTCGTTATTAGCGGGACGCTCCAAATGCGTGGAGGTAAAATGAAACTTAACCAAAGGGGAGAAACGATGAAAAGATTACTGTTATGCCTGTTAGGGTTCGCGGTGACCGCTTCGGCTGCTTTTGCCGGAGAGACCTATTCCGGGAAGGAAATGAAGCAGGTAGCACCGCCTCCGTGCCCTCAGTGGTACGCCGATAACGAGTTTAACGTCGGTTTGTGGGGAACCTACGTTTTCACTGGAAACAATTGGCCAAATGACCGCTACCTTGAAGCAGACCATGCTTGGGGCGGCGGATTAGATCTAAAATACTTCTTCCACCGTTATTTCGGTGTCGGAATCGAAGGCTGGGTAGTGGACGCCAGACGCTCGTTCGAAGAAGTTACAGAAGTCGGGCCGGCCATTTTTGTTACGAGGGGCCACGAGAGCCGCGCTGTAGGCGCTGTTTTAGGCACCTTCACATTGCGTTATCCGATTCCTTGCACCCGGTTCGCACCGTACATCTTCGGTGGCGGTGGCGGCATCTTTGGCGGCGGCGAGAGAGACCACGTCGTGTTCGAAGAGGGTTTTATTCGCACCGAGCACACCGATTCCGAGGCGAAGGCAATAGCCCAGGTCGGCGGCGGCTTGGAAGTCCGTTTCACTCCGCATATCGGCTGGGTCAGTGACTTCAGCTGGAATTTTGTGGACGGGTCCCATAACAACTTTGGCATGGTCCGCACCGGTGTGAACTTCGCTTTCTAGGCAGCAGCAATAGCATTTGCTACAGCGGCGTCCGGCACAAACGGACGCCGCTTCTTTGTGATCGGCGGTTGCGAACGCCAGTCTGCGCACGAAATTATTCTGATGTCGTTCGTCGAAACTCTGGACAATTTAGCTTTGAGGAAATCAGAGCTCGTTCACCGTTTCGAGCACCTAATTGCCCTGAAATCCGACCGGGAACTCGAAGCGATGGCACAGGCTTCGCGCTCGCTGACTCTGCAAAATTTTGGACGCACGATGCGGATCTTCGCGCCGCTTTATCTGTCGAACGAATGCATAAACAATTGTAAGTATTGCGGTTTCTCGCGCGACAATCCCATCCTGCGCGTTACCCTCGACGTGGATGAAGTGGTCGCCGAGGCACAGCATCTCGTGCGTCAGGGATTTCGGCAGATGCTTCTCGTCGCGGGCGAGCATCCAAAATTTGTGAGCCGCGATTATCTCGCTGAATGCGTGCGGGCTCTCACTCCGAATTTTTCGTCGATCTCCATCGAGGTGGGTCCGATGGAAACGGAAGATTATATGCCGATTGTCGAGGCCGGCGCCGAAGGTCTCGTCGTTTACCAGGAGACCTACAATCGCGGTGTCTACGCCGAGATGCACACAGCTGGCCCCAAGCGCGATTTCAATTTTCGCCTTGATTGTGCCGAGCGCGGATACGCGGCGGGATTTCGACGGCTCGGCATCGGCGCGCTGATTGGTTTATCGCGCTGGCAAGACGAAGCAATAGCGCTCGCCGCGCACTTGGAACATTTGTTTAAGCATTGCTGGCAGGCGCAAATCACTGTGAGCTTGCCGCGGTTGCGTCCGGCCGCCGGCGGATTTCGTCCGCTTTTCTCGATGACTGATCGCGAGCTGGCACAATTGGTTTGCGCATTGCGCATCACGTTCCCGCAGCTCGGCATCGTGCTCAGCACGCGCGAGCGCCCGCCGCTGCGTGATTCACTCGCTTTGATCGGTGTGACGATGATGAGCGCCGGCAGCCACACCGAGCCCGGCGGCTACACCCGACAAGGCCGCGAACATTTGCATCGTACCGTGCGCGGCCGCATTGTCGCGCCCGAATACCAGGATGGCGAAGATCAGCTCGCCACCGGCCAATTCGAGATCAACGACGAACGGTCCCCCGCAGAAATCGCCGCTGTCCTTCGCCGTCGCGGGCTCGAACCGGTATGGAAAGACTGGGACCAGGCACTGTGCGGAGCGTGAAGAAACATCGAACGCTGAATCAAACTCGCCCGCAAAAACGAATTCGTGTCTATTCGTCTCTTTTCGTGGTTAGTTCTTTGACCGATGACGATTTCACTTAATGGCGAATCGGTCGATACTCGCGAAGCCAAAACGATCGCGGAGCTAGTTGAC
Organism: Verrucomicrobiota bacterium; assembly: GCA_003217895.1. Taxonomy (GTDB): domain Bacteria; phylum Verrucomicrobiota; class Verrucomicrobiia; order Chthoniobacterales; family UBA10450; genus Udaeobacter. The sequence goes on along the minus strand of QHMS01000256.1, from coordinate 6,816 downwards.
CGTTACCAATTGCCGCAGCAATCGATTTTAGTGGAGTACAACGGCCTCGCCGTGCATCGATATGAATGGCCGGAGCGACACTTAGCCGAAGGCGACCACATCGAATTCGTCCGCGTCGTCGCAGGCGGCTAGATCTCCTCGTTGTGGAGGTCAGACGCTTTACTGCGACTGTCCATACGACGACGAGTGGATCGATGAGTGGCGGCCGAAAACGTAAGCCAATAGCTAGACTTGGGTTGAGCTTTTCACCACGACTCGCATTCCGTCGGTTTGGATGACAGTGACTGATGTTTGCGGCGCGATGAATTCACCTTCGGTTACAACGTCGACTACGTGATCGGCGAAGCGGGCTTTGCCGCTCGGTCGCAAAACGGTGACTGCTGTTCCTTGCATTCCGGGAGCTAGCGCGAGCGCGGTGGCGAATTGTCTCGCCGCGCCAGCCAGCGACGGGCCGGGCGGACTTGAATCCATCAAGGCGAAGCGGCGGTAGATACTTGTGCGTGGGAGATAACGCGCGAGCAGGGCAATGATAATGAACGATCCGACGATCGCGATAAACATGTTGAGCAGCGGCACCGCAAACATTTTGCCGGTCGGGAAAAAGTTTTGGCCGGGGTAACGATCGACCATTGTCCAGAGCAAGGACGCAAGCATGAGAAATACGCCGACGACGCCAAACACGATTGTGCTGTGCGCGAAGAAAAGGATCTCGATCAACACGAGCACCATTCCGAGGATGAACAGCGCGACGACTTCCCAGCCGGCGAGTCCGGCGAGGTAGTGTCCGAGGAAGAATAGCGCGAAGCACACCGCAGAAATGATTCCGGGCCACGTCGCGCCCGGAATTTTGAATTCCAAATAGGCGCCGAGAATTCCGCCTAGCAGCAGCAAAGGCGCGAACGCAGTGATCCAAAATGCGATTTGCTCGAAGCCGGTTGGCTCGATCGTTGCCACGTTGCCTTTTAATCCGGTTTTCTTGGTCAGATCGGCAACGGAGTCGGCGACGCCTTCTGCAAGCAACGGTTTATTATTAATCCTTTCAGTTGCTTCCTGGGCATTGAGACTCAGGACCGCTCCCTTGGGGTGAACGACGCGGTCGCCGATTTTTACTTCTTTATCTTTGTTCATGAACGCTTCTGCAAGATCGGGATTATGGCCGTTCTTGATCGCGGAGCCACGAACGAGCGCAGACCAATACGAAATCGTCTTCTCCCTGGCGGCGGCGGGAAGATCTTCGCCCGTGGGCAGAATCGGGGCCGCGGCGCCGATGGCGCTCACCGGCGCCATGTAAATGTGTTGTGTTGCGATGGCGATGAGCGCACCGGCCGAGCCAGCGTTTGTGTTGATAAATGTGTACGTGGGGATTTTCGTTTGATTGAGCGCGTTCACAATATCGGCCGCGGCATCCAATCGCCCGCCCCACGTGTTCATCTCGAAAATAATCGCAGAGGCTTCGTCGCTCTCGGCTGTTTTGACTGCGCGGCGCAAGAACGCCAGCAGAGAGGGCGCGACTTCGCCGTGCAACGGCACAACGACAACGTCGCCTTTGTGGATGACCTCGCGCGCGTGACCGGTTGCGGGTATGAGCGGCAAGATCGATGCCCAAACCGCGGTGATCCGCATTGTCATTCCGAGCGTAGCAAAGCGAAGTCGAGGAATCCCGTGGCGACACCTTAAAGTAAAGCAGCGGGGTCCCTCGACTTCGCTTGGGATGGCCGGCGAATTACTTTTCCTCCATTTGAAACGGTGCCGCACTGCGTAAGTTTGGCATCGCTTCCAAATGCAAACGAGGCAAAAATAATCAGGCGCGCATGGGAACGATTCCTTCGGAGACAATCGAGCAAATCGCCGCCGCGAACGACATCGTCGAAGTAATCGGCTCGTATTTTCCGCTCAAACGCGCGGGAGTAAATTTTAAGGCGCTCTGTCCGTTTCATCAGGAGAAAACGCCGTCGTTCACGGTGAGCCCGAGCCGGCAGACATTTCATTGTTTCGGTTGTGGTGCAGGTGGGAGCGTCTTTCGGTTCGTGATGGATTACGAGCATACAGATTTTCCGTCAGCTGTGCGCAAACTTGCTGCGCGAGTCGGCATCACGGTGGTGGAGAAGCGTGGCGCGGCGGATGAAGATCGACAGCACGAGACGCGCCGGACGCTGTTGAAACTTCATGGTGAAGCTGCGGAATGGTTCCATGAAAATTTAATCAAGAGAGAGGTCGGCGAACCGGCACGACAATACCTCAAACAGCGCGGCATCACGGCGGAAATCGCCAAGCGCTGGCAACTCGGCTACGCGCCTGACGAGTGGGGCGCATTCGGGAGTTGGGCGCGCGCACGCGGCTACGATGCGCGCGACCTGATTACGAGCGGCCTGGTCAAGACCAAGGACGAAACCGACTCCGACCAAAATCAAACCTCAAACCTCAAACCTCAAACCTCATATGATCGTTTTCGCGGGCGCATCATGTTCCCAATACACAACGACGTGGGCGAAGTGATCGCATTCAGCGGACGGCTCCTGCGAGATGAAGAGGGCGCAGCGAAATATTTGAACTCGCCCGAGACGCCGCTTTTCCGGAAAGGCAACGTGCTTTTTGGACTGCACAAATCCAAACGGGCGTTGATCGAGGCCAGCTGTGCGATCGTGTGTGAAGGACAAATCGATTTAATCAGTTTGTTTGAAGCGGGAATCACGAACGTCGTCGCGCCGCAGGGCACAGCCTTTACGGAAAATCAGGCCCGAATCCTGAAGCGCTACGTGGACGAAGTAGTTCTGTGCTTCGATTCAGATGCGGCCGGTGCCAAAGCCGCCGAGCGTTCTCTCGATGCGTTGTTGCAAAACGATTTGATCGTGCGCGTAGTGGAGCTGCCGCCAGGCGAAGATCCCGATTCCCTTGTTCGTCGGGAGGGGAAAGAGGAATACGAAAACCGCATCGCAGGTGCGCGAGATTTTTTTGATTATTGGATCGAGCGTGAGATGGGGGCGGCGGACATGAGCTCTCTCGGTGCGAAATTACAGGTCGCGCGCAGACTGGCTGAAACTGTCTCGCGGGTGCACGATCCGCTCATGCGCGGGGAGGTAGTGAACAAGGCGTCCGCGCGGCTCGGTGTCTCTCCCGCGGATTTTGGAACACTCCTCTCGACAAAGCCTCGCGGAACCGCTTTCTCGGAGACGCCATTGTCTGGGCGTGCTCGGGCGGCGCCAGCGCCGCGACACGACATTGCGATGCTTTGCCTTGTGGCGTTGCGCGATGGGCCGGCACGAAATTTTCTTCTCGCACGAAATTGGCGCGAGACTCTCGAGCAAGTCCCGGACGCGGAAATTCTCATCCGCATTCTTCAAAGTGAACTGCATCCTGATGATCCTGCATCGCTGAGCGCTTTCATGGCCACGCTGTCCCCCGCGGAAGAGGCGCTCGTTTCAGCATGGCTGCTGCAAAAAGTACCCGCCGTCGCGGAAACGATGGTTGAGAAATGGTGGCTTGGCATTCGCCATGCCGTGCTGAGGCGCCGGCTGGCCGCCGCACAGAACCGCATAAAACTTCCGGAACTAAGCACCGGGGACATCGTAAATTTGCAGAAACAAATTCTTGACCTGCAGGAACAGCTCCACGAGCTTTCGCAGCCCGTCGGCGCGGCCGACAATTAGGTGTCGATCAATTGTCGTGCGGCAGGTCGAAGGTCTTAGTCAATCCGTAACCACACTATCTTGGCCAGGCATTCGAAACGAAGGGGAGGCAGGCGACAATCGTCAGCGCAACGTCTTAATCGAAGCCATCGTCGCCGCAGCGTACCAAGACGGTCTTTCGCCCTTCGAAAGAATCGCAAAAAGCCGGGAATCGCTACGCTCAAAACCAAGCGCATCAGGCCCAGTTCGACGCGGAGTAATAACGGATCGCTGCCTGAACGAGCGGGGCAGTTGTCGGCCGCTGATTTATTTTCGACTATTGAAGTCCAGAATCGCATTCGTGAACTGATCAAGCTGGCAAAAGAACAAGGCTACCTGACATTTGATGATCTAAACGAGGCCTTACCTGAGGGAGTCACCGACGCTGATGAACTGGATCTTATCCTTACGCGGCTGCGCCGTTTGGAGATCGACATTATTGAAGCGTCGGAGGTGGATCGCTACAAGGATGGTAAGAAAGACGCCGACGAGGAGGAAGAAGAGGAAGAGCGACCAGAAACCAAGGTTGATATTCTGGACGACCCGGTGCGGATGTATCTCAAGCAGATGGGCCAGGTGCCGCTCCTGAGCCGGGAACAGGAAGTCGAAATATCCAAACGGATCGAAGAAGCCGAGGGGATGGTGCAAAAGCACATTAGTCGCTTTGGCTTCGTTGCGCGCGCCCATCTGGACCTTGCCCAAAAGCTGCTCGAGGGCCGGGAACGATTTGACCGAGTGATTCTCGACAAAAAAATCGAGAGCCGGGAAAGATATATAAAGAACCTCCCGCGTCTTTGCAGACAGGTGGAACAATTAAGCGCCTCGATTAGCCGGCAATTTTGTGATCTTATGCGCAACTCTTCGAAGAAACGTTCCCAAAAGTTCAGGGCCTTGCAAAGAACCATGAGTTCGCTGCAGCGGATTTATCCGCATTTTTTTCTCAAGCAGAGGGTCACGGAGGAATTTGTGCACCTGGCGGACGACGCGCATCACACGTCGCTTTACCTTCAAACCGAGATTGCCAAAAATCCTCGCAGTCAAAAAAGGCGGCTGCAACTTCAGAACAAGATGCGCGAGTTAGAAAAGGGCCTTTGGTTTTCGCTTTCTGACTATGCAGAAGAGTATCGGACACTGAAGGGCTGGTTGCGTCAGGCGTTCAAGGCCAAAACCGAAATGGTTGAAGCCAATCTCCGTCTGGTTATTTCCATCGCAAAAAAGTATACCAATCGCGGCCTGTCGTTTCTCGACCTGATCCAGGAAGGGAATATGGGATTAATGAAGGCGGTCGAGAAATTCGAATATCGGCGGGGCTACAAATTTTCCACTTACGCGACGTGGTGGATTCGGCAAGCCATCACCCGCTCCATCGCCGACCAGGCTCGCACGATTCGAATTCCCGTGCACATGATTGAGACCATTAACAAGCTCATGCGTGTACAAAAACAGCTGGTGCAGGAATACGGGCGAGAACCGTCGCCTGAAGAAGTCGCGGAAGAAGTGCTCCTGCCAGTGGATCGTGTTCGCGCAGTGCTGAAGATGGCCCAGCAACCAATCTCGCTCCAGTCCCCGGTAGGCGAGAGCGAAGAAACAAATTTCGGCGACTTCATCGAGGACAGAGGCGCGGAAAATCCGAGCGATATGACGGCCATTGCCTTACTGAAGGAAAAAATCAAGGACGTGCTGGAGACGTTGACCGATCGAGAGCGACAAGTGCTCGAACAACGATTTGGGCTGGTCGACGGATACAGCCGAACCTTGGAAGAAGTAGGCCGGCAGTTCCAAGTTACTCGCGAGCGCATTCGCCAGATTGAAGCAAAGGCGTTGCGCAAAATGCGGCATCCAACCCGTATTCGACAACTGGAGGGATTCCTGGAAGCGCCCGGCTTGTAAATATCGATGTTGTCACCCATTCGAGCGCAACTTCCACCTCTGTAAATAGTTCAATTGACTGGAGACTATGGAACGTCAAGATGACAACGAGTTGTGGGATATTTTGGGCCGCGCTCCCGAGCCCACGCTCTCGCCATTCTTCGCCCGGAATGTGCTGAGAAAGATCCGCCAGGAAGCGACCGGTTTCGGCCGGGCGCGGTACTGGTTTAGCCTGCGAAGACTTGTTGCAGCATCCGCTGTGGCAGTCGTCGTGGTCGGCATGGCTATCGCCACGCATCATCCAGTCTCACAGAGAGCGTCTGCAAATGATTCAGACGTGGTGGCTAAAATCGATCCACAGGATTATGACGTCGTGGCTGATCTGGATGAATTGATCGCCTGGGATGAAAACACCGTGTGGGAAGAAAAGCCGACTTTGTAAATTAGCCGTTGCTCTGTCGGTTTTCGCTTTATCCTGCGCTGCCGCGCAAGGGCAACCGCAAGGACAACCACATCGACCCATGGGTCGGCCAGCCAGCGGAGCTCCTCACGGCCCGCCATCAGGCTCGAGCATACGCGAGCGGTGGCAGGCACTTCCTCCAGAAGCTCGGCAAAATTTCCAGCGCAACGCCGAGCGCTGGATGCGGATGAGTCCGGAGGAGCGCAACGTCATGCGGCAGCGAGAGAATCTGCGCCGTGAGACCATCAAACGGGAGACTGAAGCGGCGGTTCGGGACTCCGGCCTCCATCTGAGTCCTCAGGAACGCGCTCAATTCGAATCCCGCTACATTCAGGAACGCCGAAAAGTGGAACAAACTCTGCGACAGCAAATCGAAGCGGAACGGCAAAAAGAACTTCCGTCGCTAATTCAGCAATTGAAAAAAGAGTTCCAAATTGATCAGCCTGCCAGGACCCCCGCGACCAAGGCGGCGGAGTCGCCTAATTCAAAAAGGTAGATCTTCTTTTGCGCATTGCCTGACGGGAAGGGGATTTCGCCCCTAAAGAAATGTTGCTGGCTCGAAATTGCTTTCGAGCCAGCTCAGTCTGGATCCGGATTTTAGATCCTACGTCACCTTAGTACCGGTGATAGTGATGGTGACGATGGTGGCGGTAATAATACCGGTGCCCGCCGTACCAATAGTAAGGCCGGTAGTAGCTATAGTACGGATAGGGCCGGTAGTAGCGGTACGGATAGTAATAGCCATATGGGTAATATCCATAATAGCCAGGTCCGATCCCTATTCCGACCGCAACGCCAGCGTCAGAACGCTGCGCGGGAACG